>PMWR01000620.1 GCA_003166055.1 Acidobacteriaceae bacterium | reverse complement strand
GGCACTGCGCCGTTGGACGATCCCCAGTTCCGCGCCGCCATGTTTGAGCAGCTTGGCGAGCATCGTCTTGAGGCCGCGGTTACAACGGACATCTGCGGGAAAAAGGACTCCCATGCCGTCCGTCTGGACAACGAGGCGGTGGACGCAATCAAGAAATCAAGGCTCCATCGCAAAGTGGCGACAACCATATTCTTTGAGTCGAATGGCGGGATGGCCCGCGCCGAGGCAACGAGTCCAGAGATTCGCCTGGCAGTTGCCGAGCCGGATATTGACATTGGTCATGTGGAGACCGTTCTCGACGCGCTCACCGACGCCTGCTACTACCTGACCGTCGAGCGCAACCGCTACCATTTCAGCTTCAAAGAAAACCTCAACAAACGCTATGCCGACCGGCGAGCAAACATCAAGGACGACACGATCAGTGAACGCGTTCGCGCAGAGGTGCAGAACGTCTTTGCATCGAGCAACGGGATCGCGCCGGTTTTCTTCCCCGAAAACAGCGGCAAAGTGCCGGACAAACCAGCTCTCACATTCGTGGTGCTATCGCCCGAACAGAGCATGGAGGATGAGAAGCGAATCAAGGCCTTCATTGACGGCGTTATTCGTGAGCACGGGAGTTCGTCGAGGACTTACAAGAGTGGGCTCGTATTCGTTGTCGCCAATTCCGCAAGCCCGCTGTACGAAAGCTCCCGACGTGTCCTCGCCTGGGAAGAGATTGAAAGAGAATTGCCAGGCATCAGCGTGGACAAGACGCAGATCGCGCAACTGGATGACAACATCAAGAAATCCAGACGCGACCTCAAAGAAGGCGTCTGGAGATGCTACAACAATGTCGCACTGCTGGGAAAGAACAACGAGGTCCGATTCATCGATCTTGGAAATATGCACTCCAGCGCAGCAGCATCGATCATTCAATTCATCGTCAATGAGCTTATGCATGTCGATGAGATCCAGACTGGCATTGGCCCCAACTTGCTTGTGCGCAACTGGCCACCTGCCATTCAGGAGTGGAACACGAAGGCTGTGCGAGACGCCTTTTTCGCATCGCCCCTGTTCCCACGCCTCCTCAATGCAGATGCCGTGAAGGAAACCATTGCGCGTGGTGTGTCGAACGGACAGCTTGCCTATGTCGGCAAGACTGGGAGCGGAAAATATCACCCATTCAATTTCAAGCGTTCGATCACTGCGTTCGATGTAGAGATCTCCGAGGAGATGTACATCATCACCAAGGAGAGCGCCGAAGCGTACGAACAGGCGGCAACGCAATCACCGACCCCAAAGCCAGTCCCGGCGCTGTTTCCACCGGATAGTTTCACGGTGGATCAGCCAGACACACAAACGGGGCAAACAGCGCCAACGCCAGCACCAAAGCCTTCAGGTACCCAAAGCGAATCGGAGCCAACTCAACTGACTTTGGGGCTGACCTGGTCGGGCGAAGTGCCATCGCAGAAGTGGATGAACTTCTATACGAAGGTTCTGACAAAGCTGGGTGTTGGAAACGATCTGAGCCTCAATGTGAAAGTCAAATGCAACCCCAAGGGCGGGGTGTCGAAGCAGAAGATCGAAGAAATCAAGAGCGCCCTACGTGAATTGGGGCTGGATGACAATCTCAATGAGTAGAATGAGGCGGTCTGGCGCTCAGGTTGCTTTAGTCTTCAGCAGGAATCCGTATCGCAACGGCCACATTCGGCAGGGTCTGATCCCCTTTGCTTGGAACCTGTCACCCTTAAGAATCACTGGGTGATGCCGTATCTGTTTTTCCCTCACCTAGATTCAGCGGTCGAGAGATATGGTTGAACCCCGCCGATGCCTGAGAGATGGTCAACCCATTCCCCAGCAAGGGTCCGAAAAGTGTCGTCGATGCCGTAAAAGCGATCAGGATCACTATACAAAAGGAGTCGAGATAGCCCATTACGATCCTGCATCAGGCGTGTCTTTCTCATTGGTGACCGCTGCTTCTGAAGAGCACTAAACAGGCGATCTCGATCCGCGCGGATGCCCAACCAAATCCAAGCGCCAACCCGGACCTGCCTGTCCTTCGCTTCTTCCAAATCCCATATGACATGATAGTTTGCATAGAGATCACCTCCGTAATTCTTCTCTAGTTCGATAGAAGAACTGCTTGTCTCTAAGTTTTGATCATCCAGCCTTGCGCTTTTGAGTCCGATATTCTCTACAGACAATCCGAGCTCTGCCAGTTCAGTTGATCGCTCTTCGAGCACAGCTTGCAATCTCGTTCGTATTTGTCTGCGAAACTCTGAGAGAGCCACAAGGGCAGGAGCATACGTGCTCAAACCTTCTTGTAGAAACGTCTTCATTTCGTCACTTACCACTGATGTCTGGCTGTTCACGATCTACCTCCATTCGCGCCCTCTTGAAATGATCAACCATACTTGGTACCTTGCCCACCGGCGGTGCCTTGGGCTCTGGAGAGACGAATCCAAGGAGGTTCTGTTCCACTGCCCCAACGAAAGCTAAGATCATCGAAGTTACCAAAACATGCTCCTGGTCCNNCGGACGAATCGACCGCGAGAAATATCCACTCAGTTCCGCGCGAATTGATCGAATCTCGATAGCCTTCATGCTTTCGGAGGTCGACGTCGCTGTATGGTCGCGTTTTCACTTCTATAACGGCGAGACATTGAGTTCCCCGTTTGACGACGAGATCTAGGCGCCCCGTTTGATCGAGATGGCCGTGATCTACACGTACTTCCCGGTAAACTCGGATCGGCTCATGCGTATTTGCCATGCACTCTAGGTTCGGCGATCGAAGGATACGTCCGATTAACTGGACATCTGCGACCTGTTCAAGTAGCCACTGAAACCAATCGGAATATACCTCCTCTCGGCTGGCGGAAAGCTGGCGATGTAAAGGAAACCGAGCGTCGAGAGGGTCAGAAAGTGGGAATAAACGCTGCTTAGATTCCTTGTACATCTGAAGAAGATGCCCTGACTCCGCTAGGCTCATGGCGTGCCAACTTCCGATTAAACTCTTGGCGCCGAGCCACGTTGGTTGCGACCTGCGCACTGTAGAAGCCACGGGCGCATGGGCGAGGATGAGCCAGTGAGTGGCCTTCCAATCGAGGATTCGTGAAGTTTCCGTCGTGACGGCCCCGCTCTGTTTAGTCTGCCTGTACTGGATCTCGAAGCCTCGCGTGATACAGCGTCAGAATCAGCTGAACTAGGAGTCCTCTCTCGCAACGGCTTCGCCCGAATTTTAGCATTCTTGAGCGAGATGGGAACCTTGCATTGCGGGCATTTTCTCTGCGTCTTGCTATATCCAGGGGGCATGGAGATTAGACCGTGACCGGACGGCACGAGGGAGCCGAGAAGCCTCATTGACGGCGAGCGGCAGGTAGAGTGCCATCATTTCGGGGTCTTTCGGGATCGCAAGAGGCCGGCACTGCGTGACGAGACATGTCGTGCGGGGTAGCTATCTGCACGCCGACTTTTGTCCGGGACTCATCGGGAATCCAGGCCAAAACGCATATAAACGCCCAATTGGCGCATTGACAAGAAAGATACCGCATATTTTGATCAAGGTGTTGCATTATCTGTACCAATTGTGCATAATAGTTCCGTTGGCAAGCATAATGACCGGGAGCAGGTGCATCAAATGGAGCATTTCGACATAGTCCTGACCCTGGCACGCATCGCATTGGATGCGGAGGAGCCTAGGGCTAAGCAGCAGGTCGAGCGTCTCAGGGAGGCGCTGGCGAAGGTGGACGCTGATCAGGCGGGGAAACTCAGTAGGCTTCTGACGCGCGCTGGGCGGCGTCACACAATGGCGCCGCTGGCCATGGAAGAGATGCGCGTGATGGCCGAAGCCGCGCGGCGTCAACTTCCTGGAGAAACGCTTACGCCGTCTACTCCCCTCCCAACGGACCGCGAAACAGGGACGCCCCTTGCGCGGGTGATGTTCCCTTCGACCAATCTCTTCCAGGCGCCCATCCTGAATGCCTCCCTGGCAGCCGCAATCACTGACCTTCTCGGTGAGTGGCGGCGTGGAGAGGACCTGGCCCGCGTGGGTGCAAAACCACACATGCGCTGTCTGATCTATGGGCCGCCGGGCGTTGGCAAAACCAAGTTAGCACGGTATCTGGCCCAACAACTTGGGCTGCCCTGCGTGGAAGCGCGCCTTGACGGGTTGGTTTCGTCGTTCTTGGGTACAACGGCCCGGAACATAGGAGCGTTGTTCGAATACGCCAATCGCTACCGTTGCGTTCTGTTTCTCGACGAATTCGATGCGGTCGCGAAGGCGCGCGATGACGCTCAGGAGATCGGCGAGATCAAGCGTGTCGTGAATACGTTGCTCCAGTCGCTTGATGCACGCAACGGCGTAGGCGTCACTTTGGCCGCAACCAATCATGATCACCTGCTCGATATGGCGGTGTGGCGGCGGTTCGATGCCCGCATTGAAATGCACAAGCCGGAAGTGGACGCTCGAGAGCAACTGCTGAAGGACTTTCTCAAGCCGATGGTCCTGGCCCTCAGTGAACTGCGGTTCCTGATCTGGGCAACCGAAGGCATGAGCGGAGCAGACATTGAAATGCTGGTCGATGCTGGAAAACGATTCTTTGTCCTGCACAGCCCTTCCGAAAACGGCGGCGATCAGAAGTCAGATTTGTCGAAGGCCGTTCGCAGTTCTCTCATCCTCGAAGGATTGCGCCGACAAGCCACGCTCAATGGACGCCTCTTTTCGGCAGACCGCGCTTCGCTGTTGACCGGTCAACCCGATGCGCTTGATGAGGCGCTTGAGCGGGCCGGATTAACACAAGCTGACCGTGGCGCAATCCTGGGCCTGTCGCAAAGTGCGGTTTCGCGTCTCAGGAAGCGCGGCGAAACGGGAGAGGCGCAAAAGGACGCCAACGCCTATGCCTGATAAGACTCCGGATCTTCGGCCCATCCAGGTTTTTCTGGATACAAGGCGCTTCATCGAACTTCAGGAACCGCAGCCGTTTGGCGGGGGCTCGAAGGACTTCTTCAAAGACAACAATCGGGGCTTCGCTGAACACAAGGCACAGATCAAAAGCCGCGTTCAGAGTGTGGCGGACGGTCTGCGTCGCAGCAATCAGCCGAGCGGCTTTATCAAGGTGCAGCAACGCGAAGAGGCGATGGCGAAAAGTCATCGGCCCCTCGGCAGTCTGTTCACGCATTCGAACCGTTTCGCACTGGTGGGAGCTGAGAGCGTTGGTGAGTTGTTGTTTCAGGCGACGCCATCGGCCCTTGACCGATTGGCGAACATCATTGAATCCAAAGCTGAACTTGCGCCTCGGATTGTCCAGAACAAGAAGACCCTGCGGAATGAGGAGCGTGCGTCCGGCTACCGCAGCGAATTGGGCGGGATTGAAGATGTTCGGCTGCATGGGCCAACTGACAGGGTCAAGTTTTCAAGTGAGGAAGCGATCCGATGGATGCAGCAGCCGAACGTGATCGGCGGCTACATCGTTGAACTCNNGAACTCTTCCGGCCTGACCGGCGCGTGGGCACCACAGAAATTGACGAGTTGATCCGTCTGTTCCGGCGAGGCCTCGAACGGCTGCCGGGAGGTCTTCTTGTCAGACCAATTTTGCCGTCAACGCCGACGATCCAATACGGAGAGCCAAGCCTTGCGCTTTCCGTTCGGCTGGTCACGGACCAGCGGCGTCGCCTCATTGATCTCCCATTCTTGACGGATGGCCGCGCCGCCGAAATGTCCGAGGCATCGTTGCCCTCGGACATGCGTGACGCCCAAGGGGATCTGACTCCGGGCCGTCATGCGGAACTGTTGGCGTTTCTGGCGGAGCAGGGGTTGGTAAGATCGGTCGAACTTCCACCAGTTCTTGAAACTACGCCTCTCGACNNTGGTGTTGACTACCCGACAGTGGCGATCGTTGATGGCGGCGTGAGCGATGGCGCTCCATTCGACAAATGGAAAGCGGGGGATGCTGGCCTGGTCCCTAAGAGTGACCGCGATGAGATGCATGGCAGCTTCATCGCCGGTCTTCTCACCTCGGCGAGCAGCCTCAATCCAACAATCAGCAATGCGATTGAACCAACCGGGTGCAAATTCTTTGACCTCGATCTTTTTCCGCGCCGTGAGTTGCGAGGAGCGTACTACCGCGATATCGAGGAACTCTTCGACATCCTGGATGAAAAGGTGAAGGTTGCGAAGCGAGATCACGGTGTGAGAGTTTTCAATCTCAGCTTTTCCATAGGTCAGCGCACGTCGCGTCTTGCGTATTCGGTGGCGGCGGATCGTCTGGATCGCATCGCAAGAGGCAACGATGTGATCTTCGTTGTTGCGGCAGGAAACCTGCAACCTGCCGCCGTCCGTCCACCCTGGCCCGAAAAGGCCGAGGACGCGGTGATGATGCTGGCAGGTTTTGGAACGCAGGATCAGCAAATAATAGCGCCATCCGAGCATGTTCTTGGCATCACCGTGGGCGCTGTGAATCCTCCGGGAGTGAGCGGCCATGTGCATCTGCTGCCGACGACTTACACAAGGCGCGGTCCGGGGGTAGGGGGTGCTCGCAAGCCCGACCTCGCTCACTATGGCGGCGTACATGGGAGCCGGAATGGTCAGTCCGGGCTGATCTCGCTGACGCCTGGGGGCGATGCGGTCCACAATTGTGGTACGAGTTTTGCCTCGCCGCTGGCGGCGGCGACACTCGCAACGCTCGATCAGCGTCTTGAACGTCAGTCACCTCGCGAGACACTTCTGGCACTTCCGATCCACCGCGCGAAACGGCCGGAAACTCTCAACAATCGGGCCTTGCGCCATGTTTCGCGCGAATTCGTCGGTTTCGGAATAGCGCCGCCAGCGGATGCGATTCTGAACGACGAACCTCACTCCGTGACACTGGTGTTCAGTGATCGGCTTCTCGCCAAACAGCGACTTGAATTCCCGTTCTCGTGGCCGCACTCCCTTGCCGATGCAAACGGCATGTGCCGTGGTGCCGCCGAAATAACGCTCTGCTACACCCCGCCCATCGATCCCGACCATAGGGAGGAAGCGATACGCGTTCAACTTGAGGCGTTCCTTCACCAGGAAAAGCTCAATGTCGATACAGGTGAGCTTTCCTGGGATAGCCAACTTAAGCATGATGCGGCTGACGTGCCGCAAGGGATGAAGAAAAGCGAGAGTTACCTAATCAAGACGGGACTGAAATGGTCGCCGATCAAGCGCTATCAACTGACGATGCCGCAGGGACGTGGGAACACCTCGAACTGGAGGCTATCCCTCGAAAGTCTTGTCCGGGCGTCAGTTCCGTTCCCGACCGATGGCGTCCGTTTCACCCTGATGCTAACCATTCTTGACCTTGATGGTAAGGAGCCAGTCCGAGAAGAAATGCGTCTCGACCTTCAAAGCCGAGGCATCCTCCTGGCAGACATTACTGTTGCCCACCGTGTACGGCTGAGATGAGAGTCGATGTTGGATCTTATGCTGCACCGGAATCTAGATGAACGATGGGCGAGGAGCGCCTAACGAGGAACACGGCAATGACTGCAGAAACACAATCGGAATCTCATGCCCTGTGCCGGATTCTCGCCCTAGACGGGGGTGGAGCCAAGGGCTTTTATACCATCGGTGTGCTTAAGGAACTGGAAGCAATGACTGGTGGACCCTTGTGCGAC
>PMWR01000148.1 GCA_003166055.1 Acidobacteriaceae bacterium | reverse complement strand
GAGGTTTGTTTCTTTCTAGGCTGTGAAACTGTGGAGCCTTGATCAAGCCAGGCAGAATCATCGATTTGCAAGATGAAATCCCGCAGAATCACGGAATCGCTGTTTCCGTGAATCTGCGGACCTTACTCGCCGCGCGCCCCGGAGCCTGCCCTGAGTCTGGTCGAACGATCCGGATTTTCGGACCTCGGAAGTTGAAAACGGATAGCTAAAGGCAGGAAGCCCGCTCCCCTGAAACCCAGGCTGATAGCTGAAAGCTGAGAGCTGACCTCCGATCACGAGCGATATTGCTCAGACTGCGTCCAGCCATCCGGCTACCGTTGGAATTACCTTGTGCGCCAGAAAATGCGCATACAGCAGTTGACGCTGCGCATGGGTAGAAAAAGGTGAAATTCAATGAAGAAACTTGTGACGTTAGCGGCAATTCTCAGCATGACGAGCATCGCTTGGGCGGGATCTGGCCGCGAAGCAACCGTCGACCGTCTTGATCATGCGGGCGCAGTCCTGCACGAAATCATGTCCGCTCCCGATAGGGGCATTCCCGAAGAGGTTCTGGAACACGCAAAGTGCATCGCCGTCGTGCCCCACCTGCTCAAGGGCGGCTTCGTATTTGGCGCTGAAAACGGCCGTGGCGTTGCCACCTGCCGCACTGCCAATGGATGGAGCGCTCCCGCGTTCTTTACCATCACCGGCGGAAGCTGGGGNNATTACCGGCGGAAGCTGGGGATTGCAGATCGGCATCGAAGGCATCGACCTGGTCATGGTCATCCAGAACGAAAACGGCATGAAGCACCTCATCAACAGCAACTTTGAGCTGGGCGGCGACGCTTCAGCGGCAGCCGGCCCGGTTGGGCGTCACGCCTCCGCCGATACCGACTGGAAACTGAATACCGAAGTCCTCACCTACTCGCGCGCCAAAGGCCTCTTTGCCGGCCTCACCTTGACCGGCGCCGCCATTCGCCGCGACAACGACTCCACCGAGGCCATCTACGGTCATGACGCCTCCACGCGCCGCATCCTGACCGGCGAAGTTCCTGTGCCGGATGTGGCTCATGCCTTCCTCGACGCGGTCCGCGACGCAAAAGCGCAGGCCATTGCTTCCAACTAACAAACCTTTTTAACCAACCGAGCGCCCGGCAACTACCCAGGTTTCCGGGCGCCATCAAATCTAATCGAGGTCTTCTATGCTTTGGACACTCTTCGTGATTTTGCTGGTCCTGTGGCTGCTCGGCTTCAGCTTCCATATCGCCGGCGCGTTCATCCACATCCTGATCGTATTAGCCGTCATCGTCCTCATCTTCAACCTGATCAGCGGACGCCGCGGCCTGTGACCTGGCGCGGGCGGCCGCTCGTCGCCGCCCGGCTGTGTGCCTCAGCCGCGCTCAAACGCCCTCGCTCAAACGCTCTTCCTCCTGTCTGCCGGCTCGACTCAATCACCCTCCTCTGTGGCCTCATGGCCCGCATTGGGGCATCTCCATCGGCTGTTGCGCCAACGCTTCCTCGGCTTCTCTTTGCGCCTTGGCTGCCTGCGCCGCCTCCACCTCGCCAAGCACTTCTGCCAGTTCCTCTCTGCGCCGCGGGGTCGGATAGCAAAAGTGGATGCCCACCGCATGCGCATTGTCCGTCCATTGGGTGACACCACTCAGACGAAAGACAATTCCGTTGATCTTGAATTTGATTTCAACGCGTTTCTGAGTGCCTGCCTGAAACCGCGCCCCGGTCGAAACCTGGCACCCTTCCAGGCTCAGGTCCACTACCTTGCAGGGGTGCCACGATTCATGGCTCACCAACAGCAACGAAGCGTCTTCCTCGACTTCGAATCGGGCGTATACGCGGCGCTCGGATCCCAACCTTTCCGCGACTTCCGGACTTTCTTCCGCGTCCATCCCACTTCCACCAGAATCCCTGACGGATTCAGTGCCCCGCTGTCAGCTCCCAAGGCTGCACAGGCGCCGCCTGCGCAGCTTCCCGGCCCTTCAGCCGGTCGTACTCATACAGGTCGCTCGTCGTCCCCAGCGACTCGTTGTAGAGGCTGATTCCGCCCGTCAGTTGCGTCAGTTCCTCGCTGAACAGGTGGATTCCCTGCAATTGGCGGGCCGACGCGGGCAGTTCAAATTTGGAAGTCTTAATGAACTTCTGGTAGCCCCGGTCCAGCAAACGCGCCACTTCCCCGTTCACCATCGCTCCCGGCCGCTCCGCAAACGCCGCCGCGGAAAGTCCCGCCTCGTCTCCGGCCCCGCTCCCATCCGCGCTCACTGAACCGGCGCTCGTCCGAGCTGGCCCCGCGGGTACCAGCACCGCCCCGGCACCGTGCTTGCTCACCAGCACTCCCCCTGCGACTCCCGCGCACGGTTCGACATCGAATGAATGGGCGCGCAATGTCTCCAGCGTTTGATCGAAGTTCGAATTACGGGATTTTCCGGTCATGTTCGCGTTCCAGTCTGCGAGGATGTTGAAATAGAGTTGGATTGCAACCTCCCGCACCTCCAATCTCGCATATCCGGAACACTCGCTGCAATTCTCAATGGATACAAAGCAGATAACCGCCAAACCCGGCCTGTCCCTGCCCGAGCGCATCGGCTCCACGCCACTCGTCCGTCTCGAGGCGCCCGTCCGCGGTCTCGTTGGCATCACGCTGCTGGGCAAAGCTGAATGGGCCAACCCCGGCGGCAGCGTCAAAGATCGCGCCGCCGCTTCCATGATTCAGGATGCGCGCGGCCGCGGCCTGCTGGTTCCCGGCAAAACCGTGCTTGACGCCTCCAGCGGAAACACCGGCATCGCCTTTGCCATGCTCGGGGCGGCCCTCGGATTCCCAGTTCAGCTCGCCATGCCTGCCAATGTATCGCCGGAGCGGAAGCGCATGCTCAGGGCTTACGGTGCCATGGTCGACTGGACCAACCCGGACCTGGGTTCCGATGGAGCCATACGCCGGGCCCGTGAGTTGGCCGGCAACGATCCCGATCGCTTCTACTACGCGGACCAGTACTCGAACGACGCCAACTGGCTCGCCCACTACCGTACCACCGGCCCTGAGATCTGGCAGCAGTCCGCCGGCCAGATCACCCACTTTGTAGCCGGCCTTGGAACCAGCGGCACCTTCATGGGCGTTACCCGCCGCCTCAA
This sequence comes from Acidobacteriaceae bacterium, assembly GCA_003166055.1. The sequence continues at coordinate 1,879 of PMWR01000148.1, read as the reverse complement.
AGAGTTCAACCCCGCCATTCAGGCCATCAGCTTCCAGCCGGATTCGCCCTTCCACGGCCTCGAAGGCCTCAAACACATGGGCACATCCTTAGTGCCTGCCATTTACAATCCCCATCTGGCCGACCGCTCCCTCGAAGTCGAAACCGAGGCCGCCTACGCCATGGTCAAGCGCCTGGCCCGCGAAGAAGGCTTGCTGGTCGGCATTTCGGCCGGCGCGGCTGTCGTCGCCTCCGCAAAAATTGCCGCCGAGGAAAACGCGGCCGGGCGCCAGGCTATGATCGTCACTGTGCTGCCCGACTCCGCCGACAAGTACCTGTCTGAACGATTCTGGGAGGAGGACGGATGGGCATACTCCATATAACCAGCGCCGTCTACACCGCCCTCCGTGCCCATGGCGAAGAGACCTACCCGCACGAGTGCTGCGGCGCACTTCTCGGCCGTTCCACCCCCGGCGGCTTGCAGGTGGAGGCTGCGGTGCGCGCCGGCAACACCCGCACCGACTCCGCCCACAACCGCTACAGCATCGCCCCGGTCGAACTGGTCAAAATCGAGCGCGAAGCGCGGCGCCAGGGCCTTGCAATCGCCGGCTTCTACCACTCCCACCCCGACCACCCNNGCGCAATGGTCGCCTACCGACTTTGCTGAAGCCCACTGGCTGGGCTGCTCCTACGTCATTACCGCCGTCGCCCAAGGCCAGGCCACCGTGACCAATTCCTTCCGTCTCACCGGCGACACCGAGGAACACAAGCGCTTTGAACAGGATACGATTCTGGTAGAAGATGAGAACATCGTCCCGGAACGCTGTTGAATCCCACACGGCCCACGTCAAATCGCATCGAATCCGGAATCAATTGAATCAAATCGACAAATGCGAGGAAAACCAAACGCATGACCGTCTTTATTCCAACACCTTTACGGCCCTATGCGGCCGGCAACGACGTCGTCGAAGTCCAGGCTGCAACCATCGCCGCCGTCCTTCAGTCACTCACCGAAGCGCATCCCGATCTGCGCAAGCATCTGTTCACCGCCGAGGGCAAGTTGCGGGCTTTTGTTAACCTGTATCTGAACGACGAAGACGTGCGCTACCTTCCCGCAAAAGAGGAAACCGCCGTCACCGCCGCCGACTCCCTCTCCATCATCCCCTCCATCGCCGGGGGAAACTAGCCGTCCAGGCGGGCGCGCCTTTGGCGCAGTAGCCTCAGGCAACACCGTTCGGGGCTGAGCAAAGTTGATTCATCCGCCGCACGCTGTTCGGGCACTGACAACTGACAACTTAAAGCTTAAAACTGTCAACTGAAGAAGGACCCATGCCGACCATCACTGAACCAGCCCCGCTGCCCGAACTCACCACCGACGACCTCTCACGCTACTCTCGCCACCTGATCCTGCCCGAGGTGGGCATGGAGGGCCAGCGGAAGCTCAAGGCCGCGCGCGTTCTCTGCGTGGGCACCGGCGGCCTCGGCTCGCCGTTGGCTCTTTATCTGACCGCGGCCGGCATCGGCACCCTCGGCCTGGTGGACTTCGACGTAGTCGACTCGAGCAACCTGCAGCGCCAGATCATTCACTCCACCAAGGACATCGGCCGCAAAAAGCTGGACTCCGCCGAAGAGAAGCTGAAAGCTCTCAATCCGGCCATCAACATCGTCAAGCACGACTGCATGCTCTCGAGCGCCAACGCCCTCGACATCATCAAGGATTACGACATCGTAGCCGACGGCACCGACAACTTTCCCACCCGCTACCTGGTCAACGACGCCTGCGTCCTGCTCGGCAAGCCCAACGCCTACGGTTCCATCTTCCGCTTTGAGGGCCAGGCCAGCGTCTTTGCCACCGAGACCGGCCCCTGCTACCGCTGCCTCTATCCCGAGCCGCCGCCGCC
>PMWR01000276.1 GCA_003166055.1 Acidobacteriaceae bacterium | reverse complement strand
AACTCGTTGGTCATCGGGTCGCGGTAAAAGCGAATCAGCCGATCCTCTTCCATAAGCTTGTGAATGGCCGGAGCGAGTTTATCCTCATCGGCGCGGCTCTTGGGCTCAATGGCGTAAGTCATGGCCGGCTCAGGGAACTCAACCAGATCGACGACGATCTCGGCGCCCTTCTGCCCCAGCATGTCGCCCGTGAGCGTGTCGCGCAGCTTGGCCACCGCGCCCAGGTCGCCGGCGTGCAACTCAGCCACTTCAACAGCTTTGCGCCCCTGCATTACGGAAAGATGCGACAGCCGCTCCTGAGAGCGGCGCGTGTAATTCTCCACCGTGGCATCGTTCTTGATCACGCCGCTGATCACCTTGAAAAACGTGATGCGCCCCGAGAACGGATCGGTCATGGTCTTGAACACCACCATCGCCGCCGGTTCATTGTCCGCCACCTTGCGCAGCGCCGTGGGCACATCGCCGTCATCGCCCGCATCCTCACCCGCTGAAACCGCCGCCAGCGTAGGCGTATGCACTTGAAAAGGAGCGCGCTCCACCGGCGAAGGCGCGTACACCTTGATGAAGTCCAGCAGGTGATCCAGCGCCATGTTCTGGAGCCCGCTCGAAAACAGTACCGGGAAGATCCGGTCTTCGCGAATCGCCTCATGCAGCGCGGTGATCAAGTGTTCCTCGGGGATGGTGCCCTTCTCGAAGTACTCCTCCATCAATTCATCTTTGCCCTCCGCCACCAGTTCCACCAGCGCCTCGTGCCGCGCCTTCGCTTCCGCGGCCAGCGACGCGGGAATCTCGTTCGAAACCTTACCCCGCCCATCCCCGCCGGGGGTATACGTATACGCCTCCATCGTCACCAGGTCCACCACGCCGTGAAAACCCTGCGCATCTGAAATCGGCAGTTGCACCGGCACGCAATTTCGTCCCCAACGGTCCACCAGGTCGTCGATCAGCTTACTCAATCCGCCGCCCCCGCCCGCCTTGGGATGATCCATCTGGTTCACCACCACAATGCGGGGCACATTCGCTTCCTCAGCAAACCTCCACACCCGTTCCGTCACCGCTTCTATGCCGTTCTGGGCGTTCACAAGCACCACGGCACACTCAACCGGCAGCAGTGCGGCGCGCGCCTCGTGCGAGAACATGTGAAAGCCGGGCGTGTCCACCAGATTGATCTTGACGCCCTGCCACTCGGCAAACGCGACCGCGTTCTGCATCGTTACCCCGCGGGCAACTTCCTCTTCGTCATAGGCGGTCACAGCGGTCCCATCGGCCACGCGCCCCTGTGTCGGCGTCATCTTCGCGGCATGCAGCAGCGCGGCAATCAGAGTCGTCTTGCCGCTGTGCGCATGCCCCACTACAGCTACGTTGCGGATCTCACTTCCCTGGTACGTTTTCATGGTGTTCTCCTTGAGAATGCAAATCCTGACGGAACGCCCGAGCGAGGGTGAATGCTCTCCCCAAATCTCGAAAGCAAGATCCCACGCATCTGGGTTTCCGGAGATGTCATTTGGAAAATGGAACTCAGTCGTCGATCGGCAGACCACTGACCACTAACCACTAACCACTGATCACTGCCTTTGAACAGGGAATGCTTGGGGGCGTCCTGAGGGGCGTCCTCGGGGGCGTCCAAGCAGCCGGCTTGGAGGGCCACAGATCCCGGTCTGCCGTCTGCCTCGTCCATTGAAGAGGGTCTCGGGCCGACGCCTCGCGATTCCATAGAGGATGAATCCGCGGAGCGTCTATCGCTAAGAAGCGGATGCTATCACACGCGGAGTGTGAACGTCCTGTGACTCGGGGCACAAACTAGAGATCTCCGGCCGGCAACCTGCTCCCTCCTTGAGCGGATTTCCCGCGTCCCACGCCCACCGGACGTAACCTGAATGGTGTGGAATAATTGCGCTGGTAAGGTTCCTGGAAACCTTCCACCTCGTGCAATGACCCTGAAAGGTCGTCCCCTTGCCTAACCGTTTTCAGCTGTGCCTCTTTGCCGCCGGCTTTTTTCTAGCGCTAGCTCGCCGCTCGGCCGCACAGGCGCCCGTTACCGCCCCTCCACCGCACGTGGATGCCCCGCTGGGCCAGATTACCCGCATGCCCGGCGACGGCGCAGGCGCCTACAAGACCCACCGGTACCGCGATCTGTTTGCCGAACAAGGCCACGCACCCGCCGAAACCCACGCCAAAATCGAAAAGGCCTTCCAACAGCTCTTTCACGGCGACGGACAGGAAGAACGCGTCTACTTTGAGACTGGAGCCAACCAGAACGGCCCCCTGGCCTACATCACCGACTGGGCCAACAACGACGCGCGCACCGAGGGTATGAGCTACGGCATGATGATCGCCGTCCAGCTCGACAAGAAGCGCGAGTTCGACGCCCTGTGGAACTGGGCCAAAACCTACATGCTGGTCACCGACCCCCAGAACCCTTCCGTCGGTTACTTTGCATGGTCCATGAGCACCGACGGGTCGCCCCGCTCAACAGGCGCCGCGCCGGACGGCGAAGAATACTTCACCATGGCCCTCTACTTCGCGGCCCACCGCTGGGGCAATGGGACCGGCATTTATAACTACCAGGCCGAGGCGGACAAGATTCTGCGCGGCATGCGCCATCACCCAGTGCTCTCGGGAACCGGCCCGTTTCGCATTCATCCGGAAGACGCGCCCTTCACCCCGCCCGACCATCCCTGGCCCAGTCCCTCCAACCGCGAACTCGCTCGCGAAGCTGCCGCCAAAGGCACGCCCATGCCCATGTTCCGCCCTCGTACAGGCCCCTGGACCGAGACCATCGGCCCCATGGTCGATGAGCCNNCCTGAAACAGGACTAACCCCGGAACGCAGCCACTTCGATGGCGCCCCGGTTGTTGGCTGGGACGGGAAACCGACTCCCTTCGCCTACGACTCCTGGCGCAGCGCAAGCAACTGGAGCGTCGATTACTCCTGGTGGCACAAAGATCCGCGCGAGACCGTTTTGAGCAACCGCATTCAGAAATTCCTGCTGGCCCAGGTTATCGACAAATTCGCCGATCGCTACTCACTCGACGGCAAGCCGCTCATCGACCACCACTCGATGGGCCTGTTGGCAACCACAACCGTAGCCGGCCTCGCCGCCACCGACAGTTCGACCGCAAAGGCCTTCGTTGAAGAGCTGTGGAACACCCCTGTCCCCTCGGGCGAGAAACGGTATTACGATGGCATGCTTTACCTGATGAGCATGATGCACTGCAGCGGAAACTTCAGGATTATCGAGGCGCGTTAGGCCAGTTGGGCGGCCGGACCGGCATCCATCCGCCCATGATCCGTTGCAGGCTTAAACAACCGGCTCACGCGCCGATGCCGAGCGAGTCTACCCTTTAAGTCCCAGGCATGCGCGTCAACACAACCCAAATCGGCATCGCACTCTTTGTGCTGCTCATGCTGGCCCGGAGCGGCGCAGCGCAGTCCTCCCCGCAGGCTTCCGGCGCCGAGGAACCATTCACTCTTGTTGTTCCGGTGAATGAAGTGAGCCTCACCTTTCATGTCTCGGATGCTCACGGCAACACCATCGATGGCCTCAGGAAGGAAGACTTGAAACTCTTCGACAACGGCAAGCTGCAGAGCCGGGTTGTGGAGTTTCAGGCCTATCGCGATCTCCCAATCCGCGCTGGATTTCTGATGGACACAAGCGTCTCCATGCAGAGCGACGCGCAACACAACCTGGAGATTGCGACCGAGTATCTTGCGCGATTTTTCCGAAAGGAAACCGACCGCGCCTTCGTGATGCGGTTCGATGTGGAAACAAACGTGGCAGAAGGCTGGAACAACAACACAGGCGTTCTGGCAGACGGCTTGCACGCTGCCGCAAATGAAGCGGGCCTCGGCGCGGACGGTACCGCGATCTTCGATTCCATCTACAAGGCCTGCCGGGACCAATGGCCGGCAAATTCAGATGAAGTGACAGGCAACTTCATCTTGCTCTTCACCGATGGATTGGATAACTCGAGCCACGCTCGCATCGCCGATGTGATCGACAGGTGTCAGCGCTCGCGGACTGCGATTTACGTCTTCGTCAATGAGTGGAAGGCCCGTGCTTCGCGTGGGCAGCAAACGTTGATTGAGCTGGTCACAAAGAGCGGCGGGCGCATTTTCTTCAAGCCGAATGACGAGCAGATGGAAACGGATTTGCAGATGATTGAAAGCGATCAGCGCAGTCAGTACAGGCTGGTTTACAAACCGTACGACCTCAAGCGGGATAATTCATTCCATCGAATCAAGCTGATCTGTTCTGTCGAGCGGTCCGAGGTCCTGACGCGATCAGGATACTACGCGGCGACGCGGCGCTAAGGCCCTGGTTTCTCATGTCTCAAAGTCGAGCGCTGAGGCCCCCGGCTTGATGTGATAAATTCGCCTTACTCTGTGCGGTATCTTCCGCTTGGCCTTTCCTACAGTCTGAACCTCCCGAGGTGAGCGCATATGGACGATGCGAGCGAGACGCCCGCGACCCAGCTACTCGCGGATCTCGACGCCATCGGCAAATCCGCGCAGCGAAAGGCCAGCCTGCGCTTGCTCCCGGT
>PMWR01000530.1 GCA_003166055.1 Acidobacteriaceae bacterium | reverse complement strand
GCTGCGCTGTAAGCGGATGATTGCAATGGAGTTCTTTGCAGATAATAGAAAGCAAAGGGGTTACGGGCGCTTTGTCTCCGGTGTCAAACGACCAAGGGCCTGAAGGTCTGTGCTGCAGGATGTCATGAATCCATTATGCGCCGAAAGCAGTTAATTATCGGCAAACCCCTGCGGTGCGGCAGACAGCACCTGCGGTGCGGCAGACGCTCGCTATTCGCTCGCACGGGCTTACAGCTTTTCGCCCTTCCAGGCCCAGGGGTCTGGTGCTGGAGCACCGGGCGCGCGGGATCTTCATCTGGGTGGCGTCCGAGTAACTTCCGAGTTGGCGACTTCCGAGTTGGCGACCATCCGACCGCAACGCAATACTTTGAATTGCAGTGGCCTGGATGAATGAGTCGGTCCGTCCTCGCCACGTGGCAATCGAACTTACCGAAAACCGGGCATCGCGGGTGGCGTGGCCCCATCAGGCGCCGCCTCCCAGCGCGAGCGCTCGGCTCATCGCGCGCCGGTTTATCATGAACCACATTGGAGGAAGCGATGAATAAAGCTCTCTTTGCGGCAAGCCAAGTGGTCGCACTCGCCCTTCTCGCGCTGCCACCGGCCTCTCGCGCGCAGACCAACGCACAGCAGAGCCCAGCGGACGACTTCCGCACCTCCGCGCGCTGCGCCAACTGCCACAACAAGCTCAAGACCTCAAAAGGCGAAGATGTCTCCATCGGCCTCGAATGGAGCGCGAGCATCATGGCCAACTCCGCGCGCGATCCCTACTGGCAGGGCAGTGTGCGTCGCGAAGCCATCGACCATCCCGAATCAAGCGCCGCCATTCAATCCGAGTGCGCCAGTTGCCACATGCCTCTGCAATACCAGCAGGATAAGGCCAAGAATCGCGAAACGGCGCTTTTCTCGCGCTTACCGCTCAGCTCTGGCCATGCCGAAGACGCCGCCGCAGCCGATGGCGTGTCCTGCACCGTCTGCCATCAGATGCAGGCCGCCGGCCTGGGCACGCCAGCAACCTACAGCGGCAAGTTCGCCGTGGCCGCGCCCGGAACCGAGCCCCGTCCCGTTTTCGGCCCTTTCGTCCCAGACTCCGACAACGTCAACAAGGTGCACGTCATGGCCGCNNGATGGCAAACCAATCGGCCAGCTTCCCGAGCAGATGCCTTATCTCGAGTGGCTGCACAGCGGCTTGAACGGCAAGCAGACTTGCCAGCAATGCCACATGCCCGCGGTGAGTGAGCCGGTGGCTGTTGCTTCTCTTCTCGGCAAGCCGCGCGACGGCGTGCGTCTCCACACTTTCACCGGCGCCAACTTCCTCGTGGAAGGCATGCTCGGCGCGCATCGCGGCGATCTCGACGTGACCGCGCAGCCGGCCGATCTTGCCGCCGCCTCCGCGCGCATCATGTCGTTCCTTCAGTCGCAGTCCGCGCGCGTCACTCTCGGCCCCGCGAGCCTTGCCGGCAGCGATCTTTCCTTTTCCGTCCGAGTTGAAAACCTAACCGGCCACAAGCTTCCCACGGCCTACCCTTCGCGCCGCGCCTGGCTCCACGTCGTCGTTACCGCCGCCGACGGCCACATCGTCTTCGAGTCCGGCAAGGGCAACTCCGACGGCTCCATCGCCGGCAACGCAAACGACGTCGACCCCGCGCGGTTCTCGCCGCACTACACCCGCATCACCCAGCCCGATCAGGTCCAGATCTTCGAGCCCATCCTTGGCGACAGCAAGGGCCACGTCACCACCGGCCTGCTCTCCGCCACGCAGTACCTCAAGGACAATCGCATCCTCCCCGCCGGCTTTGACAAGTCCACCGCACCATCCGACATTGCCGTCAAGGGCGAAGCCGTGGCCGATCCCGACTTCACCGCGGGCTCCTGCACCACGCGCTACGACCTCTCCACCAACAGTGCTACCGGCCCCTTCCATGTCTCTGTCGAATTCCTCTACCAGCCGATCGGCTTCCGTTGGGCTCACAATCTGGCGTCCTACCAGGCAACCGAGGCACAGCAATTTGTCCGCGACTACGATCAGGCCGCCGCGCACTCCGCCGTCGTTCTGGCCCACGCTGAAGCCATCGTCAAAACGGCCCAATGACGGAATCCGCAAACGTATCCGGTGTCAACGAAGCTTCTTCAATTTCTATTCAAGATTGAGATTCCGGGCGGTGACCTGCTAACCGGAAGTTACTCTGTTGGGCTGGGGTGGCTCGGGTGAGTCTGCGTGGGCTGACCGCTGACGCGGCGCTTGAGCGGACTGAGGTGTTTGGGATGATTGGGCGACAAAAAAGGCCATCAATAGGAATATCCCAGGTCCGAAAGTCCTGACCGTGGTTTACCCGGCAAAACGCATTCCTCAGGGGCTGAAGCCCAGAGTCGGGGCGTCTGTTGCGGCACGACTGAAGTCGTGCCCTTTCAAAGGGCGATGTCCGCAGGGACCGGGGCCCTGGGACACCGTGGCCTGGACAGAAAGAATGTAGAAGATCACTGCAATTTGATCTTGCCTGCGATCTCTTTGGTGGATTTTCGCGATACGTCCGCCAGTTCGGCATAGCAGGGCCAGTTGGCCACGACCCTCTTTACCTTCGCCAGAATCTCCGCCGCGTTCTTTATCCCATGCTGTTTGCCCAATGCCTGAAGTTGGGCTGTGCCGGGATTCCTTCCCTCGCC
>PMWR01000499.1 GCA_003166055.1 Acidobacteriaceae bacterium | reverse complement strand
GAGATCTGGGCCCCCGGCGGCCTCTTCGAGCCTGCGGAACAGTTGCTGGCCGACTGGCCAAAGCAACTTCTTGAGGAGGACGTTCGCGCGGCCTTTGATGCGGTTACGACTGAGTACGAGAAACTGAAAGATTTTACCTGGGACCAGTCAAACGAACGGCTGCTGGAAGCGCTTCGCACGAAACTCAAGCCGTGGCGTAAGCTCAATCTCGATCTGGCCAGGCAAGTTCGCAACAATCACGACCTCCATGTTCGCTATTTCGCGGTAAACAGCGTCATGCCTACAAAGGCTGTGCAATCCTATTTCCGCCAGAGAGAAGCGAGCGATGACAGCACGCGTACCGCGATGCTTTCGATGACGACACAGGCGAGCGAAGGTCTGAGTTCAATTCAGGAGAGCCTGTCGAAGCTGCACGGACATGATTCGGCCAGCGAAATCGATCGTGACATCGATCAGGCGCGTGATCGGATTCGGACAGGAGCGGCAGACGAGGCGAAGATACTTCTAAGGAGGGTGCAGGACAACTACAGTGGGCGACTGACGTCGTACCATCGTTTCCGCATCGCATCCAACCTGGCATTTGTAGCTCTGCACGAGAGCAAGCTGCCAGAAGCTTCGCAGCTTTTCCTCCAAGCGGCACAGTACGAGCCGAACAACGAACACGCTCAGGTTAACGAGGTACTCGCATACTACCTCGTGCGTGAGAATCGCCGCGCCTTCGACCTGGCGTCTACCCTTCGGAAGCAATATCCGGCATCTCCCCGGCTTGCTACCTTCTGGGTTGCGACGGCTCCAGATGAGATGCAGATTAACGACATCGACGAGCAACTTGGCCCCATCCTCAGAGCAGATCCCGAGGTTTCCGCAGCCCTAGCGCAACGCGCGGTCCAACAGGATCAACTGGAGCTCGCCTCTGACTACGCGACATCGTCGAAGAAGCTTCGCCCCGAATGGTCTCAGCCTTGTCAGGTTCTGGCACAGATCGAACTGCGGCGCGCCCTGCCCGGTGCGGGGGGCCGAACGCTCAAGACAAAACAGCGGCTTCAGCACGCGGAGAATACGGTGGCAATTGCCACGGAAGCCCTGTCACTTGCCCAGCGAGAGGGTGCGAAGCCATCCCAGGTCGAGATTCTTCTGATGAGATGCCGAGGATACCTGCTACAAGGCAAGGTGGCGGAAGGGAGCAGTGACGCCGCTTCTGCGATGGCATTATTGCCGCACCATCAGGACGCACTTCTCGCACTTGCGGAGAGTAAACTCGCCGAGGGCAAGCTCCAGGAGTCTGCGGACGCTGCTGAAAAGCTCAACGACATCGCTCTGGTGCTGCCTGTTCGGATGATGCAAGCGTATTCCTTGTCATCCACAGGAACCGATGCCAACCTCGACAAAGCGATTGCCATTCTTCTTGAAATCACGAATTTGCTGCCCCAGCCCATGCGAGCGCCTGCGGCGATTCTGGCGGTCAAGGCGATGGTGCGTCGTAGAAAGATCGATGTCGCTGACTCGTATCTGCGCAGCCTTTCCGGACAGGTTGACGCCGCGACCGAGCTAGCACTGAAGAGTGGGGTCGAGCAGGACGCGAACCGTGCGGTTGAAATTGCTCTTGATGCTAAGTCCCGCTGCACGGGAGAGACCCATCTCGAAACCCAGGACTTCCTGGCCAGGACGTTCATGCGCTTACAGCGTCCGGGAGATGCGTTGTCTCTCCTTCAAGAGCTTTACGCGAGTGAGTCCCCAGCCTTTGACTTGAGGCTGTTTGTCGATTGTGCGTTCAAGCTGGAACGCCACGACATCATCATGGNNACCCTGGGAGGAGATCGAGTTCGAGGTTCAGTTCCTCGAAAAGTACAACATTCCCAAAGCCATTACCCGGTTGACGACGTTCTTAAGAGAGAATTCTGGCCACAAGGTCGCGCAATTGCGCCTTTCGACCATCGGCGTTTTGCATCGCAAACCTGATTTGGTCAAATCGTCTATCGCTGACCTACCCACCGTAGAAGAGCTTCCGAGTGGGTATATTCGGGTCGCGGTAGGGGTCCTGAGCCAAGGTCCAGACAAGGCCAAGACCGTCGATTATGCCTATCGCTACTTACGGGTTCATTTTGATGAACTGGATGCGTATAAGGCGATGATCCAAAGTGTACTTGCCACAGGCAGTATGGCGATCCCCGAGATTTCCCTCCCGGAGGTCGTCATGGGCGCAGCGGTTCAATACCAACTGCAACCGAGCGGCGAACTGAAGTGGGTTGTTCTTGAGAAGACAGACCGCCCTGTCCGGGACTTCGATGAAATCTCGCCCGCCGATCCACGGACAGCGGAACTGCTTGGCAAGAGGGTCGGAGATGTTTTCGTTGAAGTGAAAGGAAGCATTCGGGATACCGAAGCAGTCATCAAGCAAATCATGCCGAAGTATCTCCGGATGCACCACTATTGCCTAGCGGAGCTACCGAGGAATTTCCCAGGTTCGCATGTTGTCGAGTCCGTTCCGATTGAACCGGCTGACCATCCCTTACAACTCGGACTGGCCGCCGTACTGGCTTCTGCGCAAACGAGATCCATGCGAGCCGAGCAGACGAGAAAGGTCTACCAGGCCATGCCGATGTCGCTCCACCTGTACGGTGCACATTTCGGCAAGAATGCTTACGAAGCGTTAATGAACATCGCCTTGACCGATAAGCTGGGAGTGAAGTGCGCTGTCGGAACAAGCGAGGAATACCAGCGAGCCGTCGCAGCACTGGCGAATGCCTCTACCATCATCTTGGATTTGTCGGCAATTGCCACCCTGCGACTCCTCGGCCTTACGAAGGTGCTGAAATCCAACGTCTACACATTCGCAATGTCGGATGCGACGGCGCNNAGATATGACCGAGGCATCGGATGGCGGCATTCTTGCATTTGAAGATGGCGAGTACCGGATGTATCAGGAGACTGCAGAGGAGAAAAAACGGCGATTGGAGAGAGACGCAGAGTTTCTCAAGGAGCTTCACGAGGACGTCACAACACTTTCTCCTATCCAGCTTGCGTCGTGGTCACCGGAAGAACGGAAGAGCATAACGGATTATGTTGGACTCTATGGTGCCGAAGCAATTGCTCTGGCGAGACAGAATAACACTGTGTTGTGGACGGACGATGTCATTCAGTCTCAGCTCGGCGCGGGAGTATTCGGTACGGTTGGCGCTTGGACGCAATGTGTCTTGGCCCGGCTTGCCGACGTTGGCGGGCTGAGCCGTGAGGACTATGTCACAGCAACCACCAAGCTGGTGGGGTTTGAATATGCTGGAACGTACATGGATGCTGCCGTATTCATTGAGTGTGCCAGGCGGGCGCAATATGATCCCGAGGCCGCTCCGCTCCGGCAAGCGATCGACATCATCACGTCACCACAAGCAAATCCGCAAGTACGGTTCGGAATCTTCCGGCAGTTGCTGAATCATTTGTATTCTGCCGATGTCAGTCCGCTGAGAAGCTGCATGGTGCTCCGAGCCNNGTGCTGTTTGGATTGAATGTGATTGCGGAGCAGCAGTTCAACAGTTGTTTTGACGCATGGACGAGAGGGTACTAACCGTTAACACAAGTGCCAGGCCACGGAATGCCGCAATTGAAAGTCTTTGTTGCGTGTGCGCATCTACTCATAGGCAGGGCAGTTTTTTGGGAGGACAACGCAATTGTTCAAGAAATCCATCTTCACTTGGCGTCCCGAATCAAAACCAGGGTTTCTCCTTTCAATTCCAGTCGCCCTTTGTTAATAAGATGGTCCCTCTGCTCTTCAACAGTCGCGCGCATTTCTTCGGTGACCCGTGCAAATCCAAGGAGCCGGCAGGCGGCGACAGCAACGTCTTCTTCAAGTAGGCCAAAGCTCTGCTCAGATGCCTGTTCGATGGCTGCGCAAATCTCTTCTGGAGCCACCAATTCAATCTTTTTCTGCTGCGGTGGGCAATCGGAGCGATCGCGAATCCGTACCGGAGAAGATTCGATAGCCCAAAGAAACTCATTGCGCTTTTCGAATTTCTTTCCCCGGTGTCCAAGAATACAGGCCATCTGGAATGCCTGCTGAATACGGTTACCAACACGCTGAATGCCGGACGCATCAGCTATGCGCCGTGCCGCTTCAAG
>PMWR01000097.1 GCA_003166055.1 Acidobacteriaceae bacterium | reverse complement strand
GTGGTGAGCGCGCCGCGGGTCATGAGGAGTTGCTTGCCGATCTCGACGATTTCAATGAGCTTTGTTGGGTTGGAGTCGAGGTCGACCATGTTGCCGGCTTCTTTTGCGGCTTGCGTGCCGGAGTTCATGGCCACGCCTACGTCGGCCTGGGCGAGGGCGGGGGCGTCGTTGGTNNTCGACGGAGCCTTTGCGGATGCGGGTGCCGGGAAGGTTGACGCCGGACATGCGGGTCTGCGCGGTGAAGGGAACGAACTCGGCGTGAATGCCGCTTAGGTCGCGTCCGCGCAGGTTGTACTTCTCCTTGGCGAGGACAACGATGGAGCGGCCTTCGGGAGTTTCATCGGATAGAGACGCGAGCTGCGCGGCATTGGCCATGCGCTCGGCGCTGACATCCGGAGCGGGGTAGAACTCCGTGGCCTGACGGTTGCCGAGGGTGATGGTTCCGGTCTTGTCGAGGAGCAATGTGTTGACGTCGCCGGCAGCTTCAACGGCGCGCCCGCTCATGGCGAGGACGTTGTACTGGACGAGGCGGTCCATGCCCGCGATGCCGATGGCGGAAAGCAGGCCGCCGATGGTGGTGGGGATGAGGCAGACGAGCAGCGAAACCAGCACAAAAACCGTCTGCGGCGCCTTGGAGTACATGGCGAAGGGCTGCAGTGTGACCACGGCCAGCAGAAAGACGATGGTAAGGCCCGAGAGCAGGATGGAAAGCGCGATCTCGTTTGGGGTCTTCTGGCGAGTTGCGCCTTCGACGAGGGCGATCATGCGGTCGAGGAAGGTTTCACCGGGATTGGAGGTGATGCGGACCTTGATCCAGTCGGATAGGACCTTTGTGCCGCCGGTGACAGCGGAGCGGTCGCCGCCACACTCGCGGATGACGGGGGCGGATTCGCCGGTGATGGCGGACTCGTCCACCGAGGCTACGCCTTCGATGACTTCTCCGTCGCCGGCGATGTAGTGGTTGGCCTCGACGTAGATGATGTCACCAGCGCGAAGCAGGCCGCTGGCTATTTCTTCAAAGCCGCCGTCGGCGGTGTAGCGCTTGGCGATGGTCTCGCCCTTGGCCTTGCGGAGGGTGTCGGCCTGGGCCTTGCCGCGGCCCTCGGCCATGGCTTCAGCGAAGTTGGCGAAGAGGACGGTGAACCAGAGCCAGAGGGTGATCTGGAGGTTGAATCCAAAGCCAGGGCGGTTGTGAACGACGTTGTCGATCAAGAGGGCGGTGGTCAGGACAGAGCCTACCTCGACCACAAACATCACCGGGTTCTTGACCATCCAGCGGGGATCGAGCTTGCGCACCGAATCGAGGAGCGCCTGGGCCATGATTTCCGTGTTCCAGAGACTTTTCTTCGTAGCCATTTGAGTCCGTTTCGTAAGACAGTGATCAGTTGTCAGTGATCAGTTGTCAGTTACCAGTGATCGGCCTTCGTGTTGGACGACTGAAAGCTAAAAGCTAATAGCTGTCTGCTCAAAACACCTGGCCGGACTTCAGCAGCAGGTGCTCCAAAATGGGTCCCAGGCTCAGTGCCGGGAAAAAGGTGAGCGCGCCGAGAATCAGGATCACGCCGACCAGCAGCACGGTGAACAAACTGGTGTTCACCGGGAAGGTGCCGGGGGATGGCGGGACGCTTTTCTTCATGGCCAGGTTGCCGGCGAGGGCGAGGACGGGAATCATCATCAGGAAGCGGCCACCGAGCATGGCCGATCCCATGGCCACGTCGTACCACCAGAGGGTGGTGGGATTGACGGCAGCGTTGAGTCCGGCAAAGGCCGACCCGTTGTTGCCGACTGCGGAAGTGAATGCGTAGAGAATCTCGCTGAACCCGTGCGGCCCCTGATTGGTGAGGGCGGAGAGGCCGACGGAGGGCCAGAGGACAAAGATGGCCGTGAGAGTAAGGATGATGAGGGGGAAGATGAGCACATAGAGCATGGACATCTTCACGTCGTAGGCCTCGATCTTCTTGCCCAGGTACTCGGGAGTGCGGCCCACCATGAGGCCGGCAATGAAGACAGCAAGGACGACGAAGATGAGGATGCCGTACATGCCTGCGCCGACGCCGCCGAATACGACCTCGCCGAGCATGATGTTGGTCATGGTGACCATGCCGCCGAGGGGTGTGAAGCTGTCGTGTACGCCGTTGACGGCGCCGCAACTGGCGTCGGTAGTGATGTTAGCGAAGAGAGCTGATTCGGCGATGCCGTTGCGGACTTCCTTACCCTCCATGTTGCCGCCGGGCGCGGTTGCGGTGTGCGTTTGCTGGGCGCCGTGAATGAGGGGGTGGGGCTGCGACTCGGCCCAATAGATGACGGAAAAGCCTGCCGCGAAGAGCACAAACATTGCTGCCAATACAGCCCAGCCGTGGCCGGGAGATCCGGTCATGCGGCCGAGGGTGTAGGTGAGGCCCGCGGGGATAATGAAGATCGAGAGGATCTGAAGGAGGTTGGAGAACGGCGTGGGGTTCTCAAAGGGATGGGCGCTGTTGGCGTTAAAGAAGCCGCCGCCGTTTGTCCCCAGCATCTTGATGGCTTCCTGCGAAGCAACCGGGCCCTGGGCGATGGTCTGCGTCTGGCCCTCGATGGTGTGGGCCGCGGTGTAGGCGTGCAGGTTCTGCGGAACGCCCTGGCCGACCAGGAGTAGCGCATAGATCAACGAAGCAGGGACGAGGACATAAAGCAGGGTACGCGTCACGTCGACCCAGAAGTTGCCGATGGTGCTGGACATGGTGCGCTTGATGCCGCGGATGAGCGCAACAGCGATGGCGATGCCGGTGGCTGCCGACCAGAAGTTGTGGGTCGCGAGGCCAGCCATCTGAGTGAGATAACTCATGGTGGTCTCGGGCGTATAGAACTGCCAGTTGGTGTTGGTGGTNNAAGCTGGCGGCGGTGTTCCAGGCCAGGTCAGGACCTACGGCGGCAAGCCCCTGCGGGTTCCAGGGCAGCATGTGCTGGAGGCGCTCAATGGCGTAGGTGATGGCCAGGGTTACGGCGCTGAAGCCGAGCATGGCGAAGGCATACTCGCGCCAGTTCATCTCCTGGGTGGCGTTGACGCCGGAAAGCTTGTAGATGAGGCGCTCGATGGGCCGGAGCACGGGATCGAGCCAGGTCCGCTCCCCTTCAAGGACTCGGGCGAGATAGATGCCCACGGGGCGAACGGAAGCAAGCAGGATCAGAGAGAAAACGGCAAACTGCAGCCAGCCATTGGCAGACATGCTAGAACTTCTCCGGGAAAAGCAAGGTGAGGGTCAGGTAGCCAAGCAGAAGAACGGACAGGACCAACGCGATAACGGTGATTACATCGAATTGCATGGGGGTCTACCTCAACTTCTGGCAGGCCTTGACGTAGAGGAACGCCAGGGCGAAGAAGGCTACCGTGAACAAGAACATCACTAAATCCTGCATTGCAGCGCTCACATTTCCAGGCCGCCGGGCACAAGCGCCGAGGGCCAAGGTACAGACACTTGAATTAGTGTGCCCGATGCCAGGTTTGAGTATCGACAAGATTTCCTAAATAAAACGTAAGGACAGGAAAGAAGGGGGAAAGCCTTTGAATTCATCAACAAAATCGGACTTTGCAGATGCTTCGTGTGATGTGGATCATTCCTCGTTGCCGTTCCATCCTTCAGGGACAAAGCGGTAGCCTACCCAGGGTTCNNTCCGGCTGATGGGCCGATTGCGCTCCCCAGATGGAGGTGAGCAGGGCGCGATGGGTCATGACCTTGCCGGCGTGACGCGCAAGGTGGACGAGCAGTTCGAACTCCTTGGGGGTGAGGTGGATGGGCTTGCCGTTGACGGTGATGATGTGGGCGGTGGCGTCGACCATGAAGTCGCCGGCCTCGATGGCGGCGGTGGCGCGCTCAGGGGCGCGGCGGAGGTGGGCGCGGACCCGGGCCAGCAACTCCTGAATACCGAATGGCTTGGTCACGTAATCGTCGGCGCCGGCGTCAAAGGCTTCGACTTTGGAGCGCTCATGGTCGCGGACCGAGAGCACCAGGATGGGCGTGGCGGCGCGGGTGCGAATGGCGCGGGTGACTTCAACGCCGGTGAGTCCCGGCATCATGAGATCGGTGATGACGAGGTCGGGAGGCCAATCGCGGAAGACCTGCAGACCTTCTTCGGGGTCGTTGGCGGTGCGCACGTCGTAGCCTTGCGCGGAGAGCGCGGCGCGCAGCACGCGGGTGATTTGCGGTTCGTCGTCGATAACCAGAATTCTGCCGGGCATGTACGTTCTGCTTTCGTGGGCCGCTACCATCATAAGGCACAGCCATTATTATGCCGGTGAGGATCGCGATGGACTTAGGGTCGTTTTCCAGGAATACAGCTCGCTGGTTTGCGGCCAGCTTGAGTGCCATGCTAACCACGTTCGCGCTGGTNNTTCGACTATTTTTTCCTGCCGCCGGTGCGGTCCATTGAAATTGTCGGGGCGCAGCAGTGGGTGGCGATGATCTCGTTCGTGGCCTGTTGCCTGGTGGTGAGCCGGGTGGCGGAACGGGCGCGGCGGCAGACACGGAACGCCGAACAGCGGCGGGAAGACGTGGAACGGCTCTACGAGCTGAGCCAGGAGATGATGCTGCACGATGACGCGGAGGGGCTGATTCGCGATCTTCCGCGGCTGATCGACCGGATATTTGCGCTGCAAGGGGTGGTGCTGTATGTCTGCGATCAGGACCAGTTCTACGCTTCGAGTTCGGCGATTCCGGCGAGCATACAGGCCGGGATGCGGGCTACGACGCAAGGGTTCAGCCCGACGATTTCGACGGACTCGGATTTCTACATCATGGCGCTGATGCTGGGCTTGCGGCCAGTGGGGGCGCTGGGCTGGCGGCCGGCGCTGCTGTCGCGCGAAGTGGCCACGGCGGTGAGCGCGCAGGTGGCGATTGTGCTGGCGCGGTCGATCGCCATTGAGGCCTCGACGCGCATGGAGGCGGTGCGGGAGGGAGAACGGCTGCGGACTGCGCTGATCGACTCACTGACGCACGAATTACGGACGCCGCTGACATCGATTCGAGCGGCGGCGACCACGCTGCTGGAGGCCGAGGGCCTCGATGAGGCGGCGCGAGTGGACCTGGTGAGCATTGTGGACGAGGAGGCGGCGCGGCTGGATCTGCTGATCGGCGAGGCGGTGGAGATGGCGGAGATCGACGCGAACGTGGTGCAGATTCATCCCATCTCGCAGCATCCGAGGGCGCTGTTGGAACAGGCTGTGGAAGAGTCGCGGGCGGCGTTGGCGGGGCATCGCGTGACCATCGCGGTGGAGGAGCCGGATGAGCCGGCATGGTTCGATCCGCACCTGCTGGGGCGTGTGTTGCGGCATCTGCTCGAAAA
>PMWR01000343.1 GCA_003166055.1 Acidobacteriaceae bacterium | reverse complement strand
CCGCCGGCAAGAAAGACCTGCACGGTAGCAAAATTGCGAGGGCCGTTGGGGAGCGCATCGACGAGACGCGGCACTTGGCGATTCACTTCGGCCCAATCAGATGCGGTGGGACGCTGCAAGCGTGCCGCATGCGCAATGGCGGGGATATGCAGCAGGAGGTTGGTGGAGCCGCCGAACGCGGCATGAAGCACAATGGCGTTGCGAATCGCCGATTGCGTCAGGACTTGATCAGTGCCGATTCCCAGCCGATGCAGGCGCAGAATGGCGCGGCCCGAACGCCGGGCTGCGTCGAGCCAGATGAGCTGGCCTGAGGGGGAGAGCGCGGTGTGAGGCAGAGCGAGTCCAAGCGCCTCGGCAACCACCTGGCTGGTTGCGGCGGTGCCGAGGAACTGGCATCCTCCGCCGGGAGACGCGCAGGCGCGGCAACCAACCTCGGCGGCATACTCCAATGTGATTTGATTCTGAGCGAAGCGCGCGCCGATGGTTTGGACTTTTCCGGCATCCTCTCCCGACTCCGGCAGAAGCGTCACGCCTCCGGGAACAAGAACGGTTGGCTGCTTTCCAGCAGACGCCAGAGCCATCATCATGGCGGGCAAACCCTTGTCGCAGGTGGCGATGCCGATGACTCCTTTGCCGGTGGGCAGCGATCGCATCAGGCGGCGCAGGACAATCGCGGCGTCGTTGCGAAAGGGGAGCGAGTCCATCATGCCGGTTGTGCCCTGGGTGCGGCCGTCGCAGGGGTCGGTGCAGGCGCCGGCGAAGGGGACAGCATGCAGGGCTTTCAATTCGCGAGCTGCTTCCGCCACCAGGAGACCGACTTCCCAGTGGCCGGTGTGGAAACCGAGGGCGATGGGCTCTCCGCTGTCGGCGCGCAGGCCGCCGTGGGTGCTGAGGATCAGAAACTCAGGATCGAGCAGGCGATTCGGGTCCCAGCCCATACCGGCATTTTGACTCAGGCCGAAAAGATTCCCGGAGGGCTGAGTGAGCAGCATCTCCGGTGAGAGCGGAAGCACGCCGGCAGGACCGGGGGCGTGCGTGGCGACGCTGAGGAGGCTGCTGTCTGCCGTCTCAAGCACCGATGCGAGCGAGATGTCTGCGATTGGAAGGCCCATTCAATTTCAAGTATAGAGACGAGCGCGGATTGAATCAGTTGGATTGAAGCAGTTGTGTTGAAGCAGTTATGGCGGGAGATGCTATAAACCTTGTGTGCCGGATAAGCAAAGTGCGGAGCGGGAGCGGGGGCTGCGGCGACGCTGGGTGTACCTCATGCCCGCGGTCTTTGTGACTTATAGCCTGGCTTATCTCGATCGCGCGAATTACGGGTTTGGGGCGGCAGCCGGGCTGGCGGAAACGCTGCACATCAGCGATTCGCGGTCGGCGTTTCTTGGATCGCTTTTCTTCCTCGGCTACTTCCTGTTTCAGATTCCGGGCGCGGCGTATGCTCGGCGCAAGAGCGCTACGCGGCTGGTGTTTTTCGCGCTGCTGAGTTGGGGCGCGCTGGCGGCTTTGACGGGCGTGATCAGGGAATTCTGGCTGCTGGCTCTCGACCGGCTGTTGCTTGGCGTGGCGGAGAGCCTGATTTTTCCCTCAATGCTGATCTTGCTGACAAACTGGTTTACGCGCGCCGAGCGGTCGCGGGCCAATGCGATTCTTATCCTCGGGAATCCAGTGACAGTGTTGTGGATGTCCGCTGTTACAGGATTCCTGATCAAGGCATTCGGCTGGCAAATGACGTTTATTCTCGAAGGCGTCCCTTCGATTTTATGGGCGTTTATCTGGGTGCTTTTGGTGAGGGACCATCCGCAGGAAACGCGATGGATGAGCAAGGATTGTTGCGACCACCTGCAGAGCGAACTTGCACTGGAGCAGACCTGGCTTCCGAGCATGGCTAATCTTCGAGCGACTCTGCGCGTGCACGGTGTGCTGCTGCTGTGCTTCCAGTTCTTCTGCTGGAGCGCGGGGGTCTACGGATTCGTGCTCTGGCTTCCTACCATGATTCGGGCGGGATCGGCTCGCGGGATTGAAACTGTTGGCCTGCTGAGCGCGGCGCCATTTTTGCTGGCGATACTTCTGATGCTGGGAGTTGCGCATTTCTCCGATCGAACGCTCAGCCGCAAGAGCTATATCTGGCCATTCCTGGTGCTCGCCGGAGTTGCGCTGTTCATCTCGTTTATGACGGCGGGATACAATTTCTGGCTGGCGTACGCTGGTCTGATTGTTGCCGGCGCGGCCATGTATGCGCCCTATGGCCCATTCTTCTCGATCGTTCCGGAGATGCTGCCGAAGAACGTGGCGGGAGAAGTGATGGCGCTTATCAATAGCTGCGGGGCGCTGGGCGGGTTTGCGGGGACGTGGATTGTTGGTGGTCTGCAGGCGCTGACGGGGAATTCGCGAGCCGGATATTTTGTCATGTCCATGTCGCTCCTGCTGGCCGGTGCGATCATCCTGGGGCTGCGAGGTTCGCGGCCCGCCGGCAACTCCGGCGTGTAAGTGCGCGCGAGATCCCGTTAGGGCTGGCGCGCCCCAGAACGGTTGGATACCTGAAGTTGTTTGCGCACAGGCCGGCGCTGAAACACAAGCGCCGCGGCGCCCCTAAGGCGAGCGATCTCCCCCTCATGTGTGGGGAGAATCCGCGGAGGCGTTCCGGCAAGGGTGCGATCCGCTACTTCCTTCTCGATGACCGGACCGAAGCGGTGCCAGGCCGAGGTGATATCGCCTGCGACCAGGATCAGGCTGGGAGCGAGACCGGCGATAATCATGCGTAATCCGCGTCCGATGTAGAGCGCTTGCCTGGCCAACGCTTGTGCAGCGTGCTGGTCGTTATCGGCCATTGTGAGCAATTCGTGAAACGCAACCGCCCGGCTCTGGGGCTGGAGTTCCTTGTAATACCGGAGCGCCGCATTGCAGGAGGCGAATGTCTCCCAACAGCCTTTCTGGCCGCATGTGCAGAGGAGGCCCGATGGATCGAGCGAAGCGTGGCCGAATTCTCCAGCCATTCCGTGATGGCCGGTGATCAGTTGTCCGTTGGCGAATACTCCAGTACCGATGCCCTCCGAGACGGTCAAGAGCACTACATCGCGGATTCCGTCGATCCGCCTGAAGGTCAGCTCCGCCAGCAGGCATGCGGTGGCGGCATTTTCCATCTGCACCGGCAAGCGCATCTTCTTTTCAATCACTTTTTTCAGGTCGAAGTCGGGCCAGTGGAGGTTGGGCGCGAAGATCAACCGCTGGGTGTCAGGATCGACTCTGCCGGGGAGGCTGATGCCAATCCCTTCAATGGATTTGTGGAGCAAACTGCGCTGCATCCGAATCATGCAGTCAATGATGCGGCGGGTGGACCCGGCCGGGTCGAGGTCGAGTGAAACCAGCGATCGCGAAAGCAAGCGACCGTGAAGGTCCACCGTGGCAAGAATCGCCTGTTTTGGGTGAATATCGACCGCGATCACCACCAGGCTGTCATTCAGTCCCAGGAGGGTAGGGCGACGCCCGCGGGGCCGGGTTGCTACAGCGCCTTCGCATACCCATTTCTCCCGGATGAGCTGCTCAACGATCTGCGATATGGTGCTTCTTTGAAGGCCGGAACGGCGCGACAGATCGGCCCGCGAGATGGGCTGATTCGCCCGGATCAGCTCCAGCACGATGTCACGGTTGATGCGCCGGGCGGTTTCACTTGAAGCAAGCTGAACATCGGTCAAATCGATGTGTCTCATGCCCCTTGCGCGCTGCTGCGACTGCACCGGAATCCCTCCTGGACGAAAAGCTGCCGCCGAACCGAATCACGGATACGACCGCACCTTTCCCTCAAGCCCTGTGACATAGCATGACACATTCACTGTGGCGAACTTGCAACGACTTTCGGTCGTGTCCCTATTTCAGGGGAAACATCCCTCGGTGGCTAAAGCCCCGCTTCTTGCTGGCTGTTTACGGCACGACTCAAGCCACCCCAGCGACGAAGATCTGTCACTGGGGACCCCGGCAAGTCGTGCCCTTTCAAAGAAGCTGCAAATCAGGGCACCACCCAGGAGGTTGATTTGGCGACGACTTCGAAAGGACGCATCATCCCGTTGGTGTCGTGCTCGAGAAGGTGGCAGTGCGAGAAATGGCGGCCGGTGTAACCCTCGAAACGGACGATGACTCGAGTTACAGTTTCGGGATAAGTCTGGACTGTGTCTTTCCAACCTTGGTCGGCGGGTGGGGGGTGGCGTGGGCGCGCCTCTGAAGTTGAGTTCCCGGAGAGCAGGTATTCATCGGCGTCGAAGCTTTGGCGGTGGAGGATCTGAAAGCGAACCAGGCGGAGATGGATGGGGTGTATGTCCGCCGTGGCGTTGGCAAAGCTCCAGATTTCTACGGAATCAAGCTCGGGGCGTTCGGTGACAGGCTCATGCCAGCGGGTGCCGTTGAGCGGCATTAACATGCGCTTTCGGTTGCGATCCATGTATTCACGCAGGATCATGAGGCGGGATTTGACGACGGCGGATTCGGGGATGGGATGGATGGTGCGGAGGACGGAAGGCAAAGGACCTGGGACTAAGGGACTGAGGGACTTTGCGTTGAAGCGCCGGAGACGCGGAATTGCATGAGTTCCCAGGACTGGTTGTTGAGGGTGATGCGCAGGCCGGAGGACTCGCTGAAGTCGATGACGATCTCGGCGCGTTCGCCGGGCGAGAGGGAGACCTGGGTTACTTCGACTGGGACGGATAGGAGGCCCTGGTCGGAGCCGATCTGGTGGTAACTCTGGCGGTTGGAGAGAGAAAAGACGAAGGTGCGGGAGTTAGCCGCGTTCAACATACGAAGGCGATAGGGACGGGGCTCAACTTCGACCATCCTCGGGAGAGTTTTGGGGTAAGATTCTACGAATTTCCGGCAAAGGAGATGCGGGGCGAACGGTGCGATTTCCCAGCGTAGCCACGAATGGTGAACGAGTTGAACGGAATGTTGCTGTTGTGCGAAAGTCGCGGGAAATCGGTGGTTCAATTGAGTGTTTGGCTGGCGTGGAAATTCGAGGGGTTCGGCACGTGACGCTGGGCACTGCCAAGCGTGGCGGTGGATGCGATAAGAAGAGTGGACAGTTATTGCTGTGGCCGGGTTTGAATTAGATATTCCCTAATGGAAAGTGAGAAAAGATGATCACTGAGGCTGTTGTTGGCAGCGTTGTCGATTTTCAGGCTTGCTGGGCGGAACTGGAGTTGCCGGCGCATGTGCGCGAGGTGCTGAGCGCTGCGCCGCTGGTGCAGGCGCCGGAGACGCGGCAGCAACTGCTGGATTGGGCGCTGGGACGGGCGACGGGCGAGACGGACTGGACGCTGGGCAATCGCGAAGACCACGGGGTATACGAGGCGGTGTTTCAGACGGCGGGCGGGGCTGGGGGAGGGGGCCGCGTGGTGGAGGCGGTGATTACCAAGGCGCGGAATGGCCTCGCGATCAATTTTCCCGATCCAGCGATGCGCAGGCGGGACCCGGATGCGATGGTGATTGGGGATCGTTTGCCGACGGATAAGCCAACCTATGAAGAGCGGTTTGGCGAGGGGTTCGAGAAGACGCGGGCTGCGACGCTGAACTGGCTGAAGACGCAGGAACTGGTGGCGATGCCGTTTTATGCGGGGACGGACGCGCTGGGGTATGGGTCGCTGTTGATTGTGCCGCGGCAGGCTGCATTTTTTGCGGCGGCGCTGGGGGATTTACAGGGGATGATTCCGCGCAGCAAGGTGCCGGCGCATTTCAAGGTGACAGGCGGAGTCTTGTTTGTGGCGCCTCCGTTCAGGCATACGCATTTTGGCGGACGGCAGGTGGTGGTGCATGACCGGACGGAGACTCACCAGGAGATTTTTGCATACAACCTGTACCCGGGACCGAGCGCGAAGAAGGGCGTCTACTCGATGCTGCTGGACAAGGGCGAGCGGGAGGGATGGACGACGAATCATTGCGCGGCGGTGGCGGTGGTGACTCCGTATGAGAACCAGCTGATCCTGATGCACGAGGGGGCGAGCGGCGGCGGGAAGAGCGAGATGACGGAACACATTCACCGCATGGACGATGGACGGCTGCTGCTGGGGCGGAACGTGGTGACAAAAGAGGAGCGGACGCTGAATCTGCCCGAGGCTTGCCACTTGCGGCCGATTGCGGACGATATGGCATGCGCGCATCCGTCGAATCAAGGAACGAGTGAACGATTGAATGTTGCCGATGCGGAGAATGGGTGGTTTGTGCGCGTGGACCACATTCACAGTTATGGGACCGCGCCGAGCCTGGAACGGCTGTGCATCGATCCGCCGGAGCCGTTGATTTTTCTGAACCACTACATTGTGCCGGGGGGGACGTGCCTGACTTGGGAGCACGTGGAGGATGCGCCGGGGAAGCTGTGCTCGAATCCGCGGGTGATTTTGCCGAGGCGGATGCTGGACGACATATTGGATGGGCCGCAGAGGGTGGATGTGCGGAGCTTTGGAGTGCGGTGTCCGCCGACGCATAGCGAGAGCCGGCTGTATGGGATTCTGGCGATGATTCACGTGCTGAGCCCGGCGCTGGCGTGGCTGTGGAGGCTGGTTGCGCCGCGCGGGCACGCGAATCCGAGCATACAGGCGCAGACGGGATTGGAGATGCAGTCGGAGGGCGTGGGTTCGTACTGGGCGTTTGCTACGGGACGCAGAGTGGACCAGGCGAACTTACTGCTGCGGCAGATTGTGGAGACGCCGGAGACGCGGTATGTGCTGCTGCCGAATCAGCATATCGGGGCGTGGAAGGTGGGATTCATGGCGGAGTGGATTGCGCGCGAATACCTGGCTCGGCGGGGCAGCGCGAAGTTTGCGCGGGAGCAGGTGCGGGAGGCGATTTGCCCGCTGCTGGGATATATTCCGCACCAGCTGCGGATTGAAGGATCGATGATTCCGCGGGTGTTTCTGGCGGTGGAAGAGCAGATTCAGGGCGGGATGGATGTGTATGAGGAAGGCGCGCGGCAGTGGCGGGAGTTTTTCGCGCGCGAGCTGGGGCAGTTCCTTGTGCCGGACCTGGATCCGCTGGGACGCGACATCGTTCAGGCCTGCCTGGATGGGGCGCACCAGGAAGATTATCGCCGGCTGATTCCGCATCCGATGTTTAGAGATGAATAAGGCAGGGAACAGGGAATAGGGACTAGGGACTAGGGAATAGGTATCCTGTCCCCAAGCTACCCAAGCTACCCAATGCGGACTTCATGCGGACGGGAGGGGGCCTTTGGACGGGCGTGGTGGTAACAGAAGGCGCTGCCGCGCATGGCAATCGCTTGGCAATGGAGCCCACTGGGCATTCCGTGACGACATTCGGCGATCATGATGGTCCTCTCCTGCGGGTGATGGGGTACCCCCCATCCCCTCCGGGTGTTTTGGGACAAATTGGCTGTTTTCAATGGGTTGGCGGCACGGTTCTATGGTAAGAACTATTGTTTTCAGTCATCTGGAAGCCAAATTCCTGAAAACGGAGAACTTACGCGGAGCCGTGCGCGAGACCGNNCATGTTAGCGAATTCAAGAGAAACAATCGGCAAACGAGGTGGTGGCGGAAGTCGCTGAAAATAATATAGATGCCTCAAATAATAGAGGGACGGGGGCTTGACAACGCGAATTTGCGAATGGACGTGGGGCTCGCCTGTTCGGGTCTCGGAATCGGGATGTGGAGCGGGGAATAGGTATCATGTCCCNNCGATGCCGCGTGTTGCTGTGGATGACAATCAACGCATGAATCTGCGGATTACGCCGCTAGCGAAGTCGAAACTTGTGCGGGCGGCGGCGCTGCGTCACACCGATCTGACGGATTTTGTGACCCAGGCGGCACTCCGCGAAGCGGACGCCGTGATTGAGGCGTCCGAGGTTGTAACGCTGTCGGCGCGCGACAGCCTGCGCGTGCTCAATCTCCTCGAAAACCCGCCCGCTCCCAACGACAAGCTGCGGGCGGCTATCGCCGCGATGCCGAAGCAATAGAATGACACTCCCGCTCTGGCGCGAAGAAGCGATAGCCAAGACGCATGATCGCAAGGCTTTCGATTGCGGCAATGCTGAGATGAACGACTTTCTCCGGCGCTATGCGCGGCAGAGTCATGAACTGGGTGGCGCGAAGACTTTTCTGGCGGTTGACGACAGCAACCCCATAAAAATCCTTGGTTTCTACAGCCTGGCTCCGGCTTCGCTCGCCTATGAGCGCGTACCGGAAATTCTTCGCCATGGCCTCGCCCGTCATGATGTGCCGGGCTTTAGGTTGGCGCGTCTCGCCACGCACGTCGGCCTACAGGGGCAGGGGCTTGGTGGCCAAGTTCTGGCAGCGGCGGCCAGGCGTTGCATCAGAGCGGCGAGCGAAGTTGGCGGCGTGATCCTGATCATCGACGCCAAAAGTGAGCGGGCGGCCAAGTGGTATGGCGGTTATGGTGCGATGTCCTTGCAGGACGCACCGAACACCCTGGTTATGGCGCTTGCCACTTTTGCAGTCGATTTGAAAGCAGCTGGGCAGCAATAGAGCCAACTCCAGGGAACGGGTATCATGTCCGCCTATTTCCCAGCTCGTGATTTTACCTCTCTCAGATTTCAAAAAAACGCCCCGAATTGAGTGCAAAATGGCGGTTTTACCGACG
>PMWR01000340.1 GCA_003166055.1 Acidobacteriaceae bacterium | reverse complement strand
GTGCTGGTGCGGGGCCGGGGCGCCGCGATTGCGGGACGACAAGCAGGTGAGAGCGCAGGACCGAAGCCATCTTTTCCGGAGTTGCCGCCACCAACAACGCAAGAACAGGACAGGAATCGCAGTTAAGAGAGCAGACAGAGAGAGACAGTGCGAACAATTCAGGATCACCACCCCATCCAGAGTTCAGATATCGAGAGGAGCGCCATGAAAAGGATTTTCACGCAGGTCAACTTCAACACGCTGGACACAAAATTCAGGAGTGCCGCGGGAGCCTTGGCATTGCGCCATGCTCATCGCTTGGCTGCGATGCTTGGGATGCTTGTCTCGACGGCCGTGTATGCGCAGCTTCCCACGACCATTGTGCTCTCCGTCTCGAACGCCGCCCCGACCTATGTCACGCCGAATTACGGTGGATCTGTCCTCTCAGTGCTGAACCCGGTCATGGTGACGGCAACGGTGACGGTCACGGCAACCGGTCTACCAGTCACCAGCGGAAGCGTGACATTCTATGACAACGTGGGAATGCCAGGCGCAATCGGTCCCGATGTGATTGGCACGGCCAGCATCCAGTACCATCTGCCGGCCACCCTTGAACCACCCGACGCCACTGCCGGCGCTGCGACACTGCCGATTTCTTTCGGGCCCGGCCCGCACTCGCTCACTGCCACCTACAGCGGCACCACGGGCGGCCTGGCTACAGCTATCTTTCCGGCCACGCCGAACTTTGCGTCCTCGACAACGGTCGCACCCACATCGGTGAACTCAACCGGAATTGCTGCCTCGTCCTACAGTTTCCAGATCACGGGCCCTGGGGGTTTTCCGCAGCTCGGCAACTTTAACCCAGCGTACTCAGCGACAGCCGTCACTGGTGGCTGGGCCGAAAACCCAGGCCAGAGCGCCAGCTCTGTGAACGGCTACGGGATGCAGATTCCCACTGGAACCTCTACTGTGACCGACACGACCACAGGAGACGTCTACCCGCTCACTGAGAACTCAACGTTCAGCCAGTTCAATGTTCTGTATCAACCGGTGTTGTCCTATATGTACCAGGGGCCGGGCATCGGTCCTTTTGGCACATATATCAATGAGGAAGGTTTGACCCAGGTTACCTCTTTTTCCCTGGCAGATATTTTCCAGAATGGTGTGCCCGCAATGGTTGCGGTGAGCAGCGCGCAGAACGAAATCTGGGTTACTGCACCGTATGGCAATAGCCCATACGGCAGTAACGCTTCAATGTTCGTAGCCAACGCGCCTGCTCAGGCCGTGGCCGCCGACCTGAATGGCGACGGCTGGCTCGATTTGGTGGTGGCTCACAACGACACCTCAGGCGCGGGCGCAAGCGTTGGGGTTGTGCTTCAGAACTTCGATCCGATCACCACCCTCGGCAACCCTCTGTTCACTGCTCCGGAGACGGTCTACTACCTCGGCAATCCCATCGGCAACGTGGCCACGGGCGATCTCAACGGAGACGGCTTCCCGGATATCGTCGCGGTTACGTCCGATGGAAGCAACCTGATTTATGTGCTGCTCAACGACGGAGAGGGCAACTTCACGCCCACCGGCGTCGGTTTTTCTGCTGGCAATGGAGCGTCGCAGGTGGCACTTGGGGACTTCAACCAGGATGGCTTTCTCGACGTTGCTGTGCTGAACACTACTGACGCCACCATCGGCATCCTTTTCGGCAATGGAGACGGCACCTTCCAACCGATGACAGCTTACCCAGTTGGTACCGCACCCACCGCCTTCGCCATGGCCGACCTGAATGTCGACGGCTATCTCGACTTTGCTATCACCAACAACGACAGTCCTACACAAGATGAGGTCAGCTTCCTCTACGGCCAGGCTGGAGGAACCTTTAACTATTACGCAAATCAAGCGATGAACACGATCTATTACCCCAATTTTAACTATCCGGAGACCAACCCGCACCCCACGGCTATCCAGGCTACTGATCTGAACGGTGACGGTTATCCCGATCTGTTCATCGGGTTCAACGTCAACCAGATCGCATGGGGTATCTATATCCCATCTCTCGGCCAGTACACGTATCAGGTAGCGGAATACGCCGACCAGCCCAATGGCATCAATGTTCGTACCGTTTCCCCCGGGGTTGCCGATCTGAATGGCGATGGCGTCAAAGACTTCCTCATGATGACGACAGTGAACGACTCGTTTCCGTGCTCATACTGCGCTACCTCGAACAATTACATGTACCAGTACACTGGAACCATGGCGCCCACCTGGACCGGACCTTCGGAGGTCAACGGACCAATACTGGGAAATCACAACTTTGTCTCTTCATGGGTTCCTGCCCCGGGGTCCATTTACGCGCCGGCCACAAACGTTGGCCCCATCACTCTCAACATCGGTAGCAGTTCAGTTTCGATCACCCCATCCACCTTCAATTTTGGTTCAGTCGCCCCGAACGGCAGCGTATCCCAGTCATTCACAGTGAAAAACACAGGGGCGACAGCGCTGGTTCCATCACAGCCGGACGCAGTTCTGGCGGGCACCAATCCGGGCGCATTCAACATTACTTACGATGGTTGCTCGCTTCAGGCTGTGGGTGGGTTCGGCCTGCCTCCGGGTGGGACCTGCACCATCATTGTCACATTCAACCCCGCGAGCGCGGGCGCCTTTAGCGCGTCCCTTAGCCTGATGAACAACGCGGGCAACTTGCCTGTATCCGCAACACTGACTGGAACCGGTTCCGGCGCCGCACAAACGACCCCGGTCATTAACTGGCCTACTCCCGCACCGATCCAGTATGGAACGCCGCTGAGCGCGATCCAGCTCGATGCCAGCAGTACGGTCGCAGGGCCCTTTGTATACTCGCCCGCCTTGAGCACCGTGCTCACACCCGGGACCTACACGCTCTCGGTAACCCTTAACCCCACCGATACGACTGACTACACATCAGCCACGTCCACCGTTACGCTGGTTGTGACTCAAGCCACTCTTACCGTAACGGCCAACAGTGCAGCGATGACTTACGGGGCCGGCCTGCCGGCATTCAGCGACACGATCACCGGTTTCGTAAACGGCGATACCGCGCCCACGGCTGTGACCGGAGCGGCCTCGCTCACCACGACGGCAACTTCGGCATCCGCGGTGGGCACATACCCCATTACCGCCTCAATCGGCACGCTGGCATCGGCGAACTACATGTTCGTCTTCGATGCTGGTTCGCTCACCATCGGCAAGGCGCAACTGATGGTCACGGCTTCGAATGTTTCCGTACCTTACGGCAGCGCGATTCCGACGCTTCCATTCACCATCACTGGTTTTCAAAACGTAGATACGCAACTGAGTGCGACCACCGGAGCGCCGAACCTTACCACTACGGCAACGGATACGTCGCCGGTTGGAATTTATCCGATCAATGCAGCGATCGGGACTTTGGCCTCGAACAACTACGGCTTCACCTTCTCGAGCGGTACGCTTTCGATTGGCCAGGCCACACCGGTCATCACATGGCATACACCCGCGGCTATCCGCTATGGAAAGGTGCTGACTGGAACTCAGCTTGATGCCACCTCGCCGGTCGCCGGTTCGTTCGTCTACACGCCCGCCCTAAACACACTGCTGTTGCCCGGAACGTACACGCTCTCGGTCACCCTTACCCCAACCAGTCCCGATTACAATACGGCAACGGCAACGGTGACGCTGGTAGTGGACGAGGCCACGCTCAGAGTTACCGCCCACAACCACACCATGACCTATGGTGGCAGCCTGCCTGTGCTCACCTATACAATCACCGGCTTTGTGAATGGAGATACGCAGGCAACCGCAGTGACTGGGACGCCTGTACTCTCCACCACGGCTGCAGCCACCTCTGCTGCCGGCTCTTACCCCATCGACGTAGCAATAGGCACGCTGGCAGCGGCCAA
Source organism: Acidobacteriaceae bacterium (assembly GCA_003166055.1). Next base: position 2,911 of record PMWR01000340.1, on the reverse strand, counting down.
CTATGTCTTTGACCTCAAAGACGCCACGCTGAAGATTAAACCGGCGACCTTGATCGTGACGACTCCCCCTGTGTCGATAACATATGACAGCCCAATTCCAACTCTCACCTACGTCATCTCGGGTTTTGTGAATGGCGACACGCAGGCAACCGCGGTGACGGGAGCGCCCGTACTCTCCACCACAGCCACGTCCACTTCACCTGCGGGCTCATACCCCATCGACGTAACAATAGGCACGCTGGCCGCTGCCAACTATGTCTTTGACCTCAAAGACGGCGTACTGAAGATCAACAATGCGACGCTGATCCTGGCGACTCCCGATGTGACCATCACGTACGGTAGCCCCATTCCGGCGCTCACGTACACTCTCTCGGGCTTTGTGAATGGTCAAACGCAGGCAACCGCCACCACGGGAACGCCAACCGTTTCGACAACGGCAACCGCAACTTCGCCCGTGGGCACCTACCCAATCAGCGTTGGCATCGGCACGCTGGTTGCGCCCGGCTACACCATCCAGTACAAGAGCGGCACACTGACCATCACCAAGGCTACGCCTTTGCTCAATTGGGCTACGCCGGCGGCGATTCCCTATGGCACGGCCCTCAGCCCAGCGCAACTGAATGCAACCGCCAGCGTTCCTGGTAGCCCGTTTGCCTACGCGCCCGGAGCGGGCACGGTGCTCGATGCCGGATCGCATACGCTCAATGCCACTTTCACGCCCACCGACACGATCGATTACACCACCGCGAAGATCTCTGTAACGCTGACCGTTACGCAGGCCTCGCAGACCATCAACTTCGCCCCGCTGCCGAACCCGGTTAACTATGGAACCGCCCCGATCCCGCTCGTTGCTACCGCCAGTTCAGGTCTTTCTGTCAGCTTCAATGTGGTATCCGGACCAGCGACAATCGCCGGCTCCTCGCTGAAGATTACCGGACCAGGTTCCGTGGTGGTTGCAGCCAACCAGGCGGGGAACGCGGACTACTCCGCTGCCCCGCAGGTTACGCAGACCATCGTGGTATACCAGGGATCCGACACCATTGGGCTGACAGTGTTAGCCACTCCCAGGAAATCAGGGCAGCCATTCACGTTTACAGCTGTGGTAACCGGGAGTGGCGTCAAGCCGACAGGCACGGTCGAATTCTTCGATGGCGCCAACCTCATCGGAACAGCCAATCTAAACCCAAGCGCCGTTGCCACTCTTGCAACTGCCGGGCTGACGGTCGGCACGCATAACATCACGGCTACTTATGAAGGCAACGCAAACTACCCGCCAGTTACCTCAAACGCAGTGGTGGTCACCGTGACCCCATGACCCCACGTTAGTTATCGATTGACTTCCGCCAATTGGCAAAGGCCGGCCGCGAGCATACACGGATTCAGCGGACCAAAGCCAACGTAACTTGTAAGACCAATTGGCGGGTACTCAACCTTTCCATTTTCTCCCTCTTCGGTGTTTTCGGGCTGTTCCATAACCCACACCTTTTGATACGGCCGGATCGGTAAGATCCGGCCTATTGTTTTGTTGGGTTTAGCAGACCGGTTTTCGGACCCCTTTTGTTACAGGATCCAGGACTGGTTTCAGGCTGTTTTATCGAGCACCTGGGTCTCAACCTGGGCCGGAGGCTTCCTGAGGACGCGCTGTACGGTGGCCGTTGAGATGCAGTGCCCTCTGGCGATCTGGCGCAGGCTCTGGCCGCGGCTGCGGTCTTGTTGGATTCCGGCATGGTCCAGTACCAGCGGATTGCGGCCGATGTGCTGACCTTCCAGGCGTGCGCGCCGCATGCCGGCGCGCACCCTCTCAACGATCAGGCTACGTTCGAGTTCGGCGATGGCGCCGATGATCACGACAATGGCCCGGCCCAGCGGGCCGGCGGTGTCGATGTTTTCCCGGAAGCTGACGTACTCGATGCCCAACCGGTTCAACTCGTCCAACACATCCAGGAAGTGTTTAACCGACCGGGCGATTCTGTCTGAAGCCCAGACCAGGACGATGTAGAAGCGGCCGCGGCGGGCGTCGGCCATCATCTGGTCAAGGCGTGGCCGCCTGGCCTTGGCGCCGCTGATCCGGTCGGTGTACTCGTGGACGATCTCATAGCCGCGCTGAGCGGCCATCTGCCGGAGGTCGTGCAGTTGCGTTTCCGGGTGCTGATCGAGAGTTGAGACCCTCATGTACAAGGCGGCGCGCTTCACGCACGCCGTCCTTTTTTGGGAGCGATGGCCCCATACTCGGCAACGTAGCTCTGGATGAATTCCTGCAGCACGACCGTCATGTCAGTGCCCTTGGCCGCCGTTGCGGCCTTAAAAGCGTTGTGGAGGCTGACTTCGATGTTGATATTCACTCTCTTTAACCCTGTTCCTTCCTTCTTGATCTGACTCACCCCCTCCCTATGAGGATGAGCGTATACGTCTTTGAGTACCAGCCGCCAGTACCCCGGATGGTCCGGGGTCCGGCAGCGCGGCAAGTTGACTAATCCCAGGCGCCCTTGCAGATCCGGACCGCGACCCCCATCTGCTCCGGGCTCATGCCAAGTGCGGCCGCCATGGGTTCCAACTGCGCCGGATCAGGAACAGCCCCGGCCTCGATGGCCAGCCATTCCGAGGTGCACATGCCGGCCAGGAGTGCTATTGCCTCCAGCGGCAGGCAGCAGTTCTCCCGGGCCTTCCTCATAAAGATGCCGAACAACTGGCCCCAGACCTTACGGGTAACTTCACGGAACTTCCTCCGATTACGAATCGACATACTCATACACGCATTGCTCCTCATGGACACGCCCTGTCAAGACGGCCAGGGCGCAGATTGGATCTCAGTGTGAGTATGTACTCATTGCTATCAATATCCAAAGCTCCGGCCCGAATCTACCCCAGAATGTCTACTTTCAGGGATTCAGACAGATAGATAATGTCTCCC
>PMWR01000366.1 GCA_003166055.1 Acidobacteriaceae bacterium | reverse complement strand
TGTGGAATAGGAGCGAAGAGCGTACCAAGCCGCTCATCCGCGAAGGCGCCATCGCCGCGGCGACCCCGGCTGAAGCCGAACTAGGCTCCGACGCGGTCATCACCATGCTCCTGGACGATTCGGCGTACGAAGAGGTGCTTTTTGGTGTGCACAGGCTAATCGATGCGCTCTCACCCGGCGTGCTTCACATCTTGTGCGGCACGATCAGCGTGGCTCTGGCCGAGCGGCTCACTGTGGTGCACGCGAACCGGGGCATCGATTTTGTGGGAGCGCATGTGTTTGGCCGGCCAAGCGATGCCGAGGAGGGTCTCCTATGGATCATGGCGGCCGGCGCCGACAAAGCAATTGACCGTGCCCGTCCCCTCCTCGAGGCATTTTCGCGAGGGATCACTGTGGCCGGCAAAGAGCCGCAGCAGGCGTATGCGATAAAACCGGGCGCAATCTTCTCGCCGACTTCATGATTGCTTCTCTCGGCGGAGGAAAAAATCAACCCTGTTTGGCGGGGGCGATGGAGTCGCGGATGCGCTGGATGCCGGGGACGATTTTCTGCAGGCCGTGGCGGGTGGCGACGCTCAGAGCCAGGTCGGCGAGCAGGCGGGCTTCGCGGGTGCGCTTGGCGGATTTCAGAATGCCGGCCTGGTTGGCGAGCGAGATGGCGAGGCCTTCGTGGTGGTTCACTTCGCGGCAGATGCGCTCCTGCTCCTTGAAGCGCGCCATGGCGCCGTTAAGGTCGCCGCGGCTGGAGAGGAGCGCGGCCTGGTTGCCGAGCGAGTTGGCGATTCCCGCATAGTGGCCGAGTTCACGATAGAGGCGCTCCTGGCTGCCGAGCAGAGCCATGGCTCCGTCCAGGTCGCCTTGTTCCCTGAGGATAGGCGCCTGGCTGCCGAGCGATGCGGCCTGGCCGTACTTGTCGCCGATCTCGCCGCACGCGCGCTCGTAGTCCTGGAGCAGGGTTAGCGCTCCTTTGAAGTCGCCATTGGCATAGAGGATAGAGGCCTGGCCGCCGAGCGCACTGGAGATGCCTTTATTGCTGCCGAGTTCGCGGCAGAGGGTTTCCTGCTGCTTGTAGAAGGCCATGGCGCGGCCGAGATCGCCGCGGGCGTAGAGGATGGCGGCCTGGCCGGCTAAGGAGATTTGCAGACCTGACTGGATGTCGCGCGCAGGGGCTTCAGACTTGGCGCTCTTGTTCCCGGGCGCCAGCACTTCGCGGCAATTCTGCTCTTGTTCCCGGTAAAGCTTGAGTGCGTCTTCGAGGTCATTGCGGGACTGGAGGATGATGGCCTGCGCGCCGAGCGCGGCCTGCAAGTTGGCAGGATCGTTTTCTGTACGGAAGTGCTTTACCAGTCCGGAAAAGATGCGCAGCGCGGGCTGCGGCCTGCCCATGGCGGCGAGCAGATCGCCAATGCGGCCGGCGAAATGGGGATCGACATTGAGCTTGCGGATGGCCGGAGTGTAGATGGTCTCCATGCGCAGCGGGGAGTTGGCTTCAATGGCCGTCCAGAAATTCTTCACCTCAAGTTGGTCTTTATTCCAAAGGGCGGTGAAGAAGCCGGGTTGCGCGAGCAGGAAAGACAGGCTCTTCCATTCTTCGGCTTGCTGCCACTGCCAGGGCAGTTCCTCGAGTTGGCGAGGACCTTTGGGCTGGCCGTAGAAAAAGGTTGCGAGGGTGAGGTGGACGCTCTGCCGATCGCCGGGGGCGGGCAGGTAGGCATCGCGAACAGCCTGGCGGAGAAGAGGATGCGCGAAGGTCAGCAGGCCGCCGCGTTCTACGAGAGCGTCGCCCATGGCGGCACGGAGCGGGCTCCAAAGGGAGCCTGGAAAAGGCGCTTTCCGGCTGCCGAGCGATTCGAGCAGTTCGGATTCGGAAAGGCCGCGGCGCGCGGCCCACAGGCGCGTGAGGCACTCGCCGGCAAGGTCTTCGCAAAGCGCACCGCGTTGGGCGGAATCCTGTTCCCAGCGTTGCAATGATTTGATATAGAGCGCGAGCGGGTTAGTGGCTTCGAGATACACTGCGAGGCGTTCTTCAGAAGCGTCGGACTGGTCGAGTTCCTCGCCGCGCCCGAGCGAACGCAACTCATTCAACAGCGTGGCGAGGTAGAGCGCGTTGCCGGTGGGACGGGCAGAGGCGATACGTTTGACGAACTTTGCGCTCAGCGTCTTCTCATAGCGCGCAAGGAAGGCAACGATCAGGGACTCGCGCTCCTCGGCTGTGAGCGGCTTCACGGTCAGCACGGGCCAGCCGCGCTTCTGCAGATCGACCCATGGGCGGCCAGGAAGCGTGGAGACGACGAGGCGCACGTTGCCGGGAATGACAGGCGGCAGCCAGTCGAGGTCAAGCGCATTGCCGCGATCTTCAAGCTTGTCGAGCGCGTCGAGCACCAGGACGACGCGCCCGCGCGCCGCAACCATGTGGAGCGCGTTAGCAAAAGCCACGCGCAGGGCGGAGGGATCGTCTGGAATTTCGGTGGGAATTGCGAATTTGCGCTGAAACTCGCCGAGCAGGCGGCGCAGCATGGGCATCCAGCCGGCGGTATCGGGCGCGGCGCCGATGAAGTGAATCAGGATGGGCGTTTCAGGGTTGCGCTCCCGCCAGAAATGGGTGAAGTTGGCGAGCAGCGCCGATTTGCCCGAGCCGGGGTCGCCGGTGATGACGAGCGGCGGGCCGTCTCCTTCAATATGTGCCGCAAGCTGGAGGGCGTACTCTTCGCGGCCGAAATAGAGCGTGCGTCGGCTGGCCGCATACGCTTCATGATCGGCCGCGGCAAGATCGAGCGCGTCGGGCATGCCGTGCTCTGGATAGAGAGCATCGGCATCGGCGCCGCTCGCGTTGACTTCCTCTTGCAAGAGTTCTCCCATGGGTCGCCCTCTTCAGACTAATTGGAGCAAAACCCGGACGCAATCTTTGCGGTGACTCTTTGGTGGGATGGATGCTATCACTGTAGCGCTAGATGGGGCGCGGATTAGGGACGCGGCTTCGCTGCGGGACGGAGGACGGGGGCGTTGCCGTAAGATACTGCCGAGGATCTCTGGACCATGATTTCAGCATTGAAAAGCCGCTGCCGTGCTTTTGTATTTCTGTTCATGTTTACCGCGATGTTGGTGTTTTCAGGACGCGCAGGTGCTCAGAGCGCCGCGGAGGCTGCGAAGATTGCTGCCGCGTTGCCGCCGGAGTCGCGCGCGGTGATTGAACGGCTCACGGGATTGCGCGAGCTGCCCGATGGCGGATGGAAGATGCATGCGGGCGATTTGGCGCACGGCGAGGCAGTGAATCTGGATGAGAGCGGGTGGCAGCCGATCGCGAGCGGGTCAAAGGCGCCCAACGATGCGGTGTGGTTTCGGCAGACGTTTCAAGTGCCGGAGACGCTCAATGGATACGACCTGACGGGGACGCGGATATGGTTTCAATTCCACGCGGATGCGAATGGGCCGATGCCGGAGATTCTCTACTTCAACGGGCGGCGCGTGGCGATGGGGGACGACTTGGAGCCTGTGGTGTTATTCGACCAGGCGCGGCCGGGCGACAAGGTTACGGTTGCCGTGAAGCTGCTGCACACGGTGGATGCGAAGAGCTTTCGCGGCGCGACCATGCGGGTTGAATTTGCGGAAAGCAGGCCGAATCCAGAGGATCTGCGGATGGAGTTTCTGTCGGCGGCGCTGCTGGTGCCTTCGCTGGCGCCCGGCGATGGTGCACAGATGGCTACGCTGAACGGCGCGATTGCGGCGGTGAATCTGAAGGCGCTGGACCATGCTGCAGCGGGCAGTCCGATTACTAAATCTGAGTCGCAATTCGAATTTGACGTGAGCCTGAAGGCGGCGCACACGAAGCTGGAAGGGCTGCTGCCGTTGATGCAGACGGCGACGTTTCATCTGACCGGCAACTCGCACATCGATGCGGCGTGGCTATGGCCGTGGACNNGAGACGGTGGACGTGGTGAAGCGCACGTTCGGGACGGCGCTGCAACTGATGTATGAGTATCCCGAATACACCTATACGCAGAGCGCGGCGCAATACAACGAATGGATGGCGCAAAAGTATCCCGACATGAACGCGGAGATTGCGCG
>PMWR01000035.1 GCA_003166055.1 Acidobacteriaceae bacterium | reverse complement strand
TCAAGTACCCGTTTCCACGTGCAACTTTAGAGAAGGCTCTCAAGATCCCTTACGCGATCAAGGAACTCAACGGTGGAAACCCGTGGGAACCGGACGAGGTACGCAAAGCGGTCGGCACGCCCCAAGGGAACAGTTGGTTCTATCACACCGCCGCGTCTCGTGATTATGGCCTGACGGTTGGGACACGGGAAGCCCCCAAAATCTCCCTTGAAGCGCTTGGCCGTGAAATCGTCTATGCTCCGAACCCGGAAGTAGAGCTATCGCTCAAGAAACAAGCCTTCTTGAATATCGATATCTTTAAGAAGGTCCTAGATTACTACAAGGGTAGCAATCTTCCGGATATGAAATACCTCGGCAACACTCTGACTAAGGAATTCGGACTCGATCCGGAGACCCATGATGAATTTGCCCAGACTTTCCGCGAAAACTGCCAGTATTTAGGGATAGTCTCTGGCCCACCCTCGACTATCGATGTCGATGGCGGGGAATCCTCAATCGAAACTCCTGGAACCGTTACGCTCGCAGAAGGCGCGGCTGGCTCAACACTCACTGCTTTTGTCATCCTTCCGTTTGTCGAGCGCGATCCGAAGCACCCAACTGGATTCTTTGCTGAAGTACTCCGCAGCCTCATCACGCCCGCTGCCGCCTCTAAGGAATGCGGGTTCACTGTAAAGACGGCCAACCGCCAAGGCAGCGATATGATCCAGTCCACAATAGTGAACGATCTGATCGAAGCCGATCTGGTGATCGCTGATCTGACCGAACACAATCCGAATGTCATGTTCGAACTTGGCGTTCGAATGGCTCAGGAAAAGCCTGTTGTACTCATGAAGGCCGAGGGGACCGGACCACTCTTCGATATCGACAACCTGCTTCGCGTNNTTTCGAGTACAGTCCTAACCTTTGGCAGACAACCATAGAGAAGGACATGCCAAATCTACGCGACTTCGTCAAAGGGGCTTGGGACAACCGCGATCCTAATAAAACTTATATGAAGATTCTGAAGACAAGAGGGAAATCCTGATCGCGCCATCTCCTCACGACTGGAGAGGTGAGCATGCCCATTGACCTTTTGATGATTAAGAAGACCGATGAAGCCCTCCAGCAATTTGACGCGTTCATGCGCTCAATACCCATCCCAACCGAAGAGAAGGCCGGTCGCTTCTACCACATCTTCACTGCACTGAGCACAGTGGCGGTAAACAACTATGTCAGCCTTCGCAAAGCCGTGGATCGTGATGACCAGATGATGCTGGCATGGTCATGCCGCAACCTCCTGGAGTTAGCAATATTCACGAAGTATGCGCTCATGAGTGAGACGAATGCCGATGAGTTTGCGGGCGCGAGGCTTGTTGACGGAGTTCAGATCGGCAAGAGGCNNGGAGCTTTACCTCAATCCCCATCTTGCAACCAGTGCCTTTGACGTCGTGATCAACAGATTCACCACACAAATGCTCGCCGAGGGTATCACACAGACCAAGTTCCTCAACACGGGACAATTGGCCGGAGCGGTGGGAATGAAAGAGGACTACGAAACGATGAATCAGGTCTGCTCGAAGTTCGTACATCCGACAGCTTGGTCCATTCTCACAGAAGATATCGGGTCAGAAAGGTTCCCTGACGCTGACGAACTCTTCTACACCTGCGGGGCACAATATTTCGCGACTGTCATGGCAGAGATCATGCCGCATATCAGGCAGTGGGGACTCAGGCACAAGCCATAGTGGTCGCGGAGTCGATCACCGGCCCACAATCAACGCAACCACACAGATGACTCGGGCCGACATTCAGCTAGGCGACACCGGCCTCGCATGAATGGAGCACTTCGAACCGAGCAGCCGTTCGTGAGGATTGAGGGTCGAGACGCACCGCAATCAGTGAGCGGAAAACCCCATCGGANNCGATTTTACAGTGCTTTTCATTGTGTTGTGAAGTGAGCGGGAAGGTGTTGATTTCCGCTCGCCGGGGACCCCTCTAGCCCCTTCGGCGAGCGTTGGGACGCCGCCCAAAAAAGAAATGAGCCCGCAGTTGCAATTGCACGGCGATGCGGAAACTCATTGATCTTCGTTGTGGCCCAGGTTCCCAGTGAAGACGCGCTCCACACTCATCACCGGGATAGGCACCTAGTATCACATCTAGTCCATGTGGTTGCAGAAGGCCAGCAACAGTTACTCAGAAGCAGCCATGTGTGCATCTTTTACGGCGTTTCGAATCGCTTGGATACTCGCACTTTTCTTGAGCACTTTCTTTGTCATCATCATCTGCATCTTCAGATTCGGAGAAAACTCGTCCCCTTTGCCCAGCTTTTCCGCTTTCAAAAATGCATTTAGGTCTTGCGTTTTAGAAAATTCAGGTTCAGAGAATAGCGAGTCCTCGTTGCCTTGCGTCAGATATTCGTCCACCATGAGTACGGCAGCATCTCCTATCTCAGTTAGCAATCCCTTCTGCTCTAGCGCCACGACGGACCGTGAAATTGAGGCATAGCTGTAATCTAAGCCCACATTTATAAGGATGTCTTTCACAAGATCTACTGCGACCATGATGAAGAGGTAGCGCGTCTGCCCACGAGTTTGCTGCTTAGCTCCCCTGCCGAAGTTATACGTGTTCGAAAGCTTTTGCATTAGGTGAGCCGCAAAAAGTGCATCCACGCCAAAAGATGGGTCATTCACAATCTTGTTAAAGAGAGAGCCGCCTGGAGCAAAGGGAGGATTCTTCCCGAATGCGATACCAGCCTCTCCGAGCCAACCAGCAGCATAGGCTTTGAGTAGCTCGAAAGCATTTGCAGATTCTTCAAATCGCGGGAGCGCCAGCGGATTTTGCTTTTGGTAAGCTCTTCGTGNNGGCTGAACCCACGATCACAATTTTTGTGACAACGACGGCACCGCCGAGGCGCGTCTCCCAAGACTGCTGTTCAGCCGTCTTTGCGGTACCCCCGGCGTTAAGCCTTTTTTGCAGCACCGACCAAATCGACTTAGTAGTTTGGCAGCCATTGACGATATACGGATTGGTCAAGAGCCAACTGTTCGCGGTTTCCTTATCGACTGATTCGGCGACAATCGTGACTCCATTGTTGTAAAGGCCGAACCGCTCCGGGTAAAGCTCGATGGTCTTTTCAATGCCCTTGTTTACCTTCTTCTTATTCCCCAAGAACTTCCGCACGTTCTTTTCGTAGAGCAAGTCAAGATCACCCGACAAGCTCTTGTATTCCTGCATGAACTTAAACATATCTGTGAGCGGCGTTGCCCCAATCAGCAAAATCTCACCAGAACTTGCGACTGACGTCTTGAGCCTGACGCGCAAGCCTCTCGGCGTAGTTGAATCGGCTTCCACAAGCTTGTTATAGAGTGTCTCTACCGAGACGGAATCTACGCTGAAAAGTGAGCCAAACTTGGCCCTTCCTAGAACTTCAACATTGGCGAGATACTCCTGCTCCTCCGGGGAAATTCGGCCACTCGTGAAAACTACATAATCAAGGTGATCTTTGGGTCCGGCATTCGCGATGAACGTCTTTAGACGTTGCACCAGTTCGGTGCTTAGTGAAGACAGCTTTTCACGTTTGCCTTCAAGCGTTGCAAATAACTTTTGCGCCTCCAGTCCAATCGTGTCTGCTCCTGAGTACGAATGTCCATACTTGCTCTGAATGAGAATCCAGTTGTCTCCTTCCAGGCCTTCAGCATCGTCTGCCTTTATGAAGACAGCCGCGTCTATTCCACCGTCACCGGCACCGTCACAAAGAATGATTTCGGATGTTGCGTTCTCCACTTCTTGCCAGTCACGGAGCATTTTTTCTGCAAAGCGATGTCCAAGTTCGGTGGTACCCGGGCTACCTGCAACCACGTCCTCAAGCCACTGGGACTCGAAATCTGAAAACTCGATCATTCTGGTCTCCGTTGTGCAAACAGTATAGCCGGGAGGCTGGGCCAATCGATTGCAGCGACAACCTAGCCGCCGTGCAGGGGGCTGGATGCGGCATAAATTGCGTTGATTTGCCGAGGAGAACTGCACACTAGTGGGATCATGAGCCCCTGGCGGTACTTTTGGTTTAGCCGCTCGCCTGCTTCCCAGGCCCCAAAATGCTCCAAATCATCGGGGCAGCCGCGTTTGGTAGGATGGTTGGCAACCGGAAGAAGAAAGTTACGGAGTCTTGTGGAACATCCGGCTCCAATTCCGCCTTGCTCTGGCTCGAAGCGCAACCACCGGAACAGGCGCACCCGCTACGCAACTGGCTGCCGAGGCGGTTGGCAGGCTTGAATATTGAGGCTAAGGGCTTGACAAAGCAAGACCGGCAAGTTGTCTCTCGTCGGAGAGTCGCGGATCATGGCGAAGTCTACGCTGACCTGCGGGAAGTGAATGCCATGCTGGATTTAGTGGAGCAGGAGGCAACAAGAATTGATTCCCGATTCTTGGAACCTGCCTGCGGCACAGGTAATTTTCTGGCGGCCATTCTGGAGCGTAAGCTGCGCAGTGTTGAATCGCGTTGCAGCAACAGGCAGTTGGACTACGAGCGGAACGCCATCCTTGCCGTGTCCTCACTCTACGGGATCGATATTCTGGAAGATAATGTCGCGGTGTGCCACCAGCGTCTTTTTGATGTCTTCGAGCGGCAGTACAACTCTCTTTTCAAAGGGGCAGCTACGGATGCGCTCCTCTTGAGTATTCGGGCTAAACCCCATATACATGGTCGCCCATGGAATGAATGCAGAATGTCGGTCGGAAGCCATATTACTTAATCTCGAATATTTTAGGTAGCGAGTCAAGCTATTCCGCGCCGAGGAACCGGCCATGGCCCAGCAGCAGCAATATGTTGTTGGCGACTCGCCGGAGACTGACGGTGCGTAGAGTAGCCTTGGAGTGTA
>PMWR01000255.1 GCA_003166055.1 Acidobacteriaceae bacterium | reverse complement strand
CTCCCGCATTCAGCCTTCCGGACTACGAGGTCTATCGAAACAACGTGCATGCCTTCAGTGGGCTGACAGCGGGCACGAATCTGGAGACGCTGACACTGACCGGCGCGGGAGGCGTCGCGAGTGCGCGGAAGTCGGGAGCCGGCTCGCTGCTGGGCAGATCAGGGTTCTTTCCGGTTACGCAAAACGCGGAGATGGCCAGCATACATTTTGTCGCGAACAACTACTTTTCGGTGCTGGGAGTTGGAGTGCTTCGCGGCCGCACGTTTGAGGATGGAGACGATGCGAAGCCTGCGTCGGCGCTTTTGGCGCTGATCAGCGAGAACTACTGGCAGAAGCGTTTTGGCGGCGATCCCGCGGTGCTGGGAAAGACAATCCGGCTGAATGGGATTCCATTCACCATCGTGGGCATTACTCCACACAACTTTGTGGGAACGAATGTGGACGCGCCTGACTTCTGGCTGCCCCTGCGTTCCGAACCGATGATTCATCCGGGTGCGAATTGGTTTCGAGACAGGGAGAACCAGTGTTGCCGGCTGTATGCGCGGCTGGCTCCGGGAGCGACCATCGCACAGGCGCAGGCGGAGGTGTCCGCGATTGCGGACCACTTACGCGAACTGCATGAACCCAAATCCGAACTTGCGAAGCCGCTGACTGCGCTGGTGTGGCCGGGCTCGCCGTTTCCGATGCCGCTGAAGGATTTTCACGGACTGAACTACGTGCTCATGCTTATTCTGGGAGCGGTGGGCCTGGTATTGCTGATTGCGTGCGCGAACGTGGCCTGCCTGCAACTGGCTCGTGCCGCGTCACGGCAGAGCGAGCTTTCCATGCGGCTATCCCTGGGGGCAAGCCGCTTTCGGCTGATTCGGCAGCTACTGACGGAAAGCGCGATGCTGGGCGTGCTGGCGGGATTGGTTGGATTGCTTTTCAGCTGGGCCTTTCTGCAGATCGTGGTCGTTGTGGCGGCAAATGCATTTCCGGCCGAATACGGCACCTTCATTTTTCACGTGACGCCGGACCTGGGGATTTTTGTCTATGTCTTCTCGATCAGCGTTGCGGCGGGGATTCTGTTCGGACTGACGCCGGCGCTGGAAAGCTCGAAGGCCGCGGTTTCTTCCGCGCTGAAGGCAAACGCGGGAACATCGCCGAGACGCAGCCAGCGCATGCGCGAGGTGCTCATGGCAGCGCAGGTGTCCCTCTCCCTGATGCTGTTGATTGCCGGAAGCATGTTGATTCGCGGTTCGATTCGCGCCCTCAAGATGGAAACGGGTTACGACAGCAAGCACGGTTTGAGTCTCGATTTGCAGTTTCCGGATACGGCGAAGTATGGCGACGCGAGCAAGGCAGCGCTGGTGCGCGAGGTGCGGTCCCGTCTGGCGTCTGTCGCTGGAGTTGCGGCGATCACAAGCGGCGTCGCGCCGGATGGAGGGGGCCTTAGAGCCGCCGATATTTCGTTGAACAGCGAGAAGCCCTCGGCGAAGAACACCAAGGCTGTTCTCTTCTACCGCTACGTTCAGCCTAATTATTTTCAGGCTATGAGCATTCCGCTTTTATTTGGACGCACGTTTCAAGTGCAAGCCGGTGAGCCGGAGCCAGTTGCGATTTTGAGTGAATCGGCTGCTCGCCAGTTGTGGCCGGGTGAGAATCCGATTGGACGAACAATGCGCATGGGAACGGACGGCCAGTTTCGTACCAGGAACCAGCTTGTTCCCGACGGGAAGGTATTTGAGGTGATCGGGGTGGCGCGCGATACGCGCGGCGTGCTGATGGATGGCGTCGATTCACAACTGGTGTATGTGCCGATGCCCGATGATCGAGTGCAGGAATATCCGATTCTGATTCGCACACAGGGGGACCCGGCGCAGAGCATGGGAGCGATCGGTTCGGTGCTCGCGTCGGTCGATCCGGATGTCGCGGTCACGGCATCCACTCTTGAGGATTTGCTGCTGCAGACACCGGCCTTCGCTGCGTCAACCATGTCGGCGGCAATTGCGACGAGCATCGGGTTGCTGGGCCTGCTGCTCGCGTCGATGGGGATCTATGGAACGGTGAGCTACATGGTGGTTTTGCGAACGCGCGAAGTCGGCATTCGCATGGCATTGGGAGCAAAGAGGCGGGATGTGCTGCTGCTGATGCTACGTGAGAGTACACGGCCGGTGATGGTGGGGCTTGCGGCGGGGATGATTTTCGCCGTGGGGCTGTCGTTCCTGCTGCGCAAGGTGCTCTATGGATTAAGCACGATGGACGCGTTCTCGTTTGGCTGGGTTGCGCTTTTGTTCATGGGGATTGCGCTGGTGGCGTCGTACCTGCCGTCGCGGAGGGCTATGCGTGTTGATCCGATGGTGGCGCTCCGGTATGAGTGAGGCTCGAATGGGAAGTCATTCTCAGTCAGAATTTGAGTGAAGAACGCAGGGCGGCATGAGAGACGGACGCAAAAAAGCCCTCCAGCGACACGGAGGGCCTTTGTGTTTTCACATGATGCATCGCATTGAAACGAGCAACGCTTGCTAGTCGGTGCGTAGCGCCTTTAGCGGGTCAACACTCGCGGCGCGGGCCGCTGGCACCGCGCTCGCAGTCAGTGCAACCACGCATACGCCGACGACGGCGAGAACGTAGCTGATCGCATCCAGCGGTTTCACGCCATAGAGAGACGCGGTCAGCGCATGGCCCACAAGCATGGCGAGCGGAACGCCCATGACCACGCCTGCGCTGGTGAGCAGCAAGCTGTCCCGCAGGATCATCCAGACCACCTGCCCGCGCCGCGCGCCCACTGCCATGCGCACGCCAATCTCCGCGGTCCGCATGCTCACGCGATAGGCGAGGGTTCCGTAGAGGCCGGTGGCGACCAGCACCACCGCGAGGAATCCGAAACAGCCGGCGAGCCGCGCGAAGAGAATCTGCTGGGAGATGGTTGTATTGAACTGGTCGCGCTGGGTCATCGGTTTGATCAGCGGCAAGTTGGGATCCAGTTGCTGGACCACCTTGCGTGCGGCAGGCAGAATGGCAAGCGGATCGCCGTGGACACGCATCTCCACATTCATGCCGCCTATGTAGGGAATTTGCGCGTAGTCATACCAGGCCATGGGAATGGGTTCTTCGTCGATGCTGCGGTATTTGTGGTCTTTGACGACACCAATGATAGTCATCGTATAGCGCCCGTCGTCGGTGCCGATGGTGTGCCCCAGTGGATTTGTGTTGGGCAGGAATCGCTTGGCGAACTCTTCATTGATCATGCCTACGTGGGGCGAGTTCACGTTGTCTGAATCGGCAAATTCGCGGCCGGCCAGCACAGGTACGCCGAGTGTGCGGAAAAAGTCGGAACTCACCACATTGCTGCGCACTGTTCTGGATGCGCCGTTGGCGACGTCGGGGAGGCGGCCGTCGACGCGCATGTCACTGTTGTCTGACCACCAGGCGCCGATCCGTTCTTCCATGATGGTGACCGACTCGACGCCAGGCATGGCGCGCAACTTGCCCAACAGGCCGGCGTAGAGCGCATAGCCTTCGGGAATCGATGCAATGTTCGGCTTGACGCCGAAGACGACCAGGCCGTTGACATCCATGCCAAGAGGAGTGTTTTCAAGGTTTCGCATGGTGCGAATGAGCAGGCCTCCGCCGACCAGCAGGACGACGCACATGGCAAGTTGCAGAGTGACAACGATGCGGCCGGTGCGTGATTTTCCCGCGTCGCAATTGGATGTTGCAGCCGAGGTCTTGAGGGCGAGTTCGGCCTTGCCCGCGAGAGCAACCCGGAGCGGAGCGAGGCCAAAGAGCAGGCCGGCGAGAGCGAGCGCGGCAAGAGTGAACAAAAGCACGGTGCGATCCGGGGCGAGGCTGGACTCAATCTGCGCCCATTGTCCGAGGATACGCGTGGCTGCAACGGCAAACGCCCACGCAAGCGCGCCACCTGCTGTGACAAGAAGAAGGCTTTCCATGAGCAGCAGGCGCAACAGTGCTCCGCGACCAGCGCCAAGGGCGAGGCGCAGACTGAACTCGCGCTGGCGGGTTGCGTTGCGGGCCATGAGCAGCATGACCACGTTGGTGAGCGCGATGAGAAGCACAAGGCCGACCATGGCCATGAGGATGTGCAACGGGCGGGCGAGTTTTTGTTCAGACCCGTAGGGTTTTGCGTCGCCAAGACTCAATACGGGAGGCTTTTCGCCCTGCATGGGCGAACCGAGGCCGATATACGCTGCGGATTGGAAGAGCGGCTGCAACTGTGCGACCGCCTGCGTTCTGCTAACGCCAGGAGCGAGGCGCGCGATGAGGCGAAGGCACCACCATGTGGAGTTGGTGCTGTAGAGCTTGCCGTCCTCGGGAGGATTGCCCCACGCGTTGAGTTCACGGCGGTTTTGCAGGGGAATCCAGAAGTCGGTGGAGCTGCCGCCTTCAACGCCCTCAAAGCCTTGTGCGGCAATCCCCACAATAGTCATGGGCACACCGTTCACGAAGAGTGTCTTTCCCAATACATCAGGTTCCCGCGCAAAACGCCGCGTCCAGTAGTTGTAGCTGAGGACGGCAATCGCTGCGTGATCCGTCTCGTCCTGCTCGCTGAAGCCGCGACCCAATGGCAGATTGACGCCGAGGCCGGAGAAGAACGTGCCGCTGACCATGTCGCCTTCGGCTTCTTCGGGCTCTGGGCCATAGCGGACGGCGACTTTGTTGCCGGAGAGCGGGACGTAGGCGATGACGGGCGAGAGGCCGCGGTTCTGGTTGCGCAGCGCGTCGTAGACGGGATAGGAAAAGGTCAAGTTGCTGTCGACTGTGCCGGTGCCCATGGGAGGATTGGAGGTCTGAACGAAGACAAGGCGCTCGGGGTGGTCGACCGGCAGCGAGCGCAGCAGCACCGCGTTCATGACACTGAAGACCGCGGTGTTTGCGCCCATGCCGAGAGCCAGCGTCAGAATCGCAGTAATCGCAAATCCAGGACTCTGCCGAAGCGAGCGGAAGGCAAAGCGCAGATCGCGCAGCGCCTTGTCGAAGAATGCCCAACGGTCCCTAAGATAGAAGCGCTCCCGCGCCACGCGCACGTTGCCGAATTCGCACCGGGCCTGTCGATGCGCGTCTTCGTCGCTGAGGCCTTCGCGCTTGAGCTCGTCGGCTTCGAGTTCAAGATGCGACTTGATCTCTTCCGCAAAATCCTGCTGGCTGCGCTTGCGATTGAACATGGTCAGGCTTCCTCGCGGTTGGGTACGTGGTGGTTGTCAAGAACCATTCCCATGGCGCGTGCGAGGCGGCGCCATTCGCCGGTCTTCTCCACGAGCTGCTCGCGGCCTTTTTGTGTCAGCGTGTAAAAGCGCGCCTTGCGGTTGTTCTCGCTGACGCCCCATTTGGCGGAGATCCATTTCTTGTCTTCGAGGCGCTGCAACGCAAGGTAGAGCGAGCCGTGGTCGACAAAAAAAGCTTCCTCCGACTGGCGCTGAATCAACCGGGCCACACCCTGCCCGTGACACGAGCCCAGAGCCAGAGTTTTCAGTATCAGCAGGTCCAGTGTTCCCTGGAGCAAGGCAATGCGGTCGTCGTTATTGTCTTGGGTAGTCATCCGACCTAAGTATTCACCTGCTTGGGTCGGATGTCAACCCAAAAGAAAAACATTGTGCGAATGGGTTTTCCTTTGCAGCTACGGACACGCAAAAAGCCCTCCCGGGGCCGGGAGGGCTTTTTGCGTATGGTGATGCCGCCGAGTGCGG
>PMWR01000576.1 GCA_003166055.1 Acidobacteriaceae bacterium | reverse complement strand
GCGTTCGCGACCTGGGGATCGACATAGCGCGAGAACATCTCCATCAACTGCTTCCGCTGCTGCTCGGTTTCAGAGCGCAGCAGGTTCGCCTTGACGTATTGCCACGCCACGCCGCATGGGAGTGCCGCGGCTACGCCGAGAATTGTTTCCAGATAGGGAAACCACAGATGATACGCAGTAAAAAGCACCTGCGCCGAGGCATAAATAGCCGGGATAAAGACGGCTACCAGGGCGAACGCCATCCTGAGCCGAAGGCGTGTAAAGACCCAGGTGGCCGCGGCCAGCAGGATGAAGTTGACACAGCCCTGGATCCAGACCGGAACCTCGCCAATCGCGTTTCCATCGAGCAGCGTTGCGATGGCCGCCGCATGAAGCTCGGTGCCGGCAATCTGTTCGCGCTTGCCGTCGGACTGGCGGACGCGGAAGAGCGGGGAGAGGTCGCGATCACGCGCAGCATCGCTGCCTTGCCCGATCAGAACCAGCTTGTTGCGAAGGCGGGCAGGATCGACTGTCCCGGTAAGAACATCCCACGCGGAAATGTGCTGCGCCGGGTGCGGTGACCAGTCGCCGATTCGAAAGGTTCCCGCCGCCGGATCGTGGAAGGGCACTCGGTGGCCGCGAAATTGCGCGCTGCCCTTGTTCAGCGGCTGCAAGGTGCAGTTTTTGCACTGCGGATCAACTTGCGCCAGATACTCCTCCGCCAGGAACACGGGAAAGCTTTCAGCCTTCTGCTTGCCCCATGCGAACAGCTCGGCATCGCGCACATATCCGTCGCTGTCAAACGGCATGTTGACGGCCGCATATCCAAATGCGCCGGGCTTGCCTTCCGCGCAGAATCCGGTAGCGAGACCGGAATTTTCAGGCTGGCAAAACATGGACATGGGCAACACGGCCGGAAGCTGCCCAGTTGCCGCCTGCGCTCCAATCACCACATTGCCGGCTGCGCTTAACGCGCGCTGCATTGCCGCGTCCTCATCGGCGCTGCGCGGTTCTGAAAGGAAGATATCGAGGCCTATGACGGCAGGCGCAGCCTTACCCACGCGATCGACGACGTCGGCGACGGTCGAGCGCGGGATCGGATACTTGTTGATCTTTGCAAATGTTGCATCGTCAAAATCGACAAACACAATGTCCTGCGAGGGGCGCGCGTATCTGCCGTGGTTGACGAGGAAGTCGTATGTCCAGTTGGTGAGGTCGCCATAGGGAGTCCAGCGCTCCAGCATCGACACCAGGAAAGTCAGTCCCAGGGCCACAACCAGGGCGACAATCAAACGGTCTGGGAAGCGGCGCTTCATGGCTGGGAACTTCATGGGTGGGCGACGGAAGACTGCTGTGCGAGCACGGCATCGATGTTGCGCACATATTTGCGGGAACGATCCGCCTCATTCGCATCGGGGTTCTGTTCGATTACGTTTTCAAAGTGCTTGCGCGCCGCCGCCAGCAGCGCTACGCTTCCCGACTGGTTGTACTGCTGGGAATAGATAATGCCGAGCCGGTAGTTGGTGAACAGGTCGTTTGGGGTGAAGGTCAGCGCGGTTTGACAATAATGGATGGCTGAATCGAATTTCTTCTGCAGCCATTCGCAGTCGCAGAGGCCGGTGTTCGCCTGTCCGCGCAACTCCTTCCATATATCGGTTTGCGCCGCGCGCTTCTTCACGCCGTAGCCCAACAGATAGCCGCCCAGATAGTAGTTGAGCTTGCCGGCCATGCCGCTGTCGAAGTTGGAGAGCGCGAGGTATTGGCTGTACTGGGCTTCCGCTTCGGCGGCCAGATTCTTCTGGCGTAGCGACTCGGCCAGCCAGAAGTGCGCTTCGGCGTTGCCCGGCGTCAACTGGATGGCCTGCCGCGCGGCCTGAATGGCGTCGTCGTAATCGCTCTTGCGCGCAAAGGCCTGCGAAAGCAGATAAAACGCCATGCCGCTGTTTGGATCGCGCTGGGTAACGACATTCAACTGCCGGATCGCCTCATCCATGTCGCCCGCGTCAAGCAGAGCGCCGGCGTAACTGGAGCGAGCCTCAAGATAATCCGGATCGATGGAGATGGCCTCTTTGAAATACTCCAGCGATTTCTTGTCTTCGTAGAGGGCATTGTAAGCGCGGCCGGCATAAAGCGCCGCCTGGCTGTACTTCGGATCGATGGCCAGCGCCGATTCAAACTCCGCTGCCGCCATGCGGTAATTCAGCTCGAAGCCCTTGTTGTAAAACTCGATGCCCTTATTGAAGTGTTCGACTGCCGCGTGGTTGCGGTTGCGCGCAATCAGGATGCGCACGGTCACCGTCGTCTCCTGACCCGGATACACTTCTTCCTGGCGCGGGCCGTCCGGCTCGTAGCCCATGTGGACTGCTTGAACGGTGTGCGCGCCGGGCACAATGCCGGGCAGCCGCAGCGCCGCAGCTTTGTTCACGACGCCCACGCTCTGTCCGTCGACGAAAACCTCCACGCCGTCCATATTGGTTTCGATCACCAGCGTGCCGTATTTCGGCGGCGGCAAATTAGCAGCCGTTACGTGCGTTGGATTGTAGGCCAGCAACATATTCGGATCGAAGCTACCGCGTTCCGATGTCGGGTTCTGCGCGGCATTGGTTGCGTCGCGCACGTTGGTATGAACGTATTCCGCCAGTTCATCCGCGCTGACGATGCCGTCGCCGTTCGTGTCGGCCTCGCCCTCCAACCCCTTCACCACGTAATAGGTGAAGATGCCGTGTCCGCCGCCCCACTTGTCGCTCTCAAAGCTCTGCTCGCGATCGCGGCTGGCGGTAATCGAGAAAAGAGACTTATCAAGATCAAGCAGGGTGCGGTTTACCGTGGAGCGGTCGGCCTCCGGCGTAATGGCACCAGAGTGGCAGGAGTCGGTGATCAGCACTTTCCACTTGCCGTTGATCCGCGCGCCAATATCCTTGCCCAGCGCCTCCATGGGATAGGCCGTCCCCGCAATGTTCTTGAGATCGATGTCGTGCGGCGCGATGTACGCAGTTCCATTCGAAACAAATCCGTGGCCTGCGAAATAAATCAGCACGCGGTCGTCGGCATGAGTCACCGACGGCAGCCATGTCTCCAGCTCGTGCTGGATATTCGCGAGTGTCGCCTGGCTATCGATCAGCTTATGCACGTTCTCCGCGGGAAACTGGCCGCCCTCCGGACTGATCAGCACTGTATACACGGATTCGGCATCCTGATCTGGGTATTGCAACTGCGCATCGGGCGGAAGGTTTTTGTATTTCGAAATGCCGATGACCAGCGCATAACTGCGCGGGATGCGCACCGTCGTTGTCGCGGCCGGCGCGGCCCCTTCCTTCTTGAACGTCAGGTCGCGATTCTGGTCCGGCCCAGCGGGTTTGGTTTCGGTGGTCTGGGGCGCGGTGGGCTGTGGTGCGGCGCCTTGCGCCACGAGCGCGGGACCGGCCCATAACGCGAATGCGGCCAGGAGTTGGATGGATCGACGATTCATGCCTCGTGCCCCATAATGATGCTTTTCTTCAGGTTTATCACTTGTGTGCGAGCAAGAACTCGTACACCACCGGCCCCGACAGCGGCACGCCGCTGCTCACCGTAGTGCCCGACGCATTGTTGGTAAACTTCAGGTCCCGCGAAGCCCCGTTCGCCATCTGCGTCAGGTCGCGGGGCAGGGATTCTCCCGGCGCAACCGCCTTCGGTCCCGCTCCCGAGTCAACGCACTCGCCGCGGGCCTTGAATACCTCGTCGTTGCATCGCGGGCGCATGGTGGCCGGAGCGGTACCCTGCGGAGGCAGCGAGGTTGCGTGATTCTGGATTTGCCCCAGGGTCAGGGTTGCCGGGCTGAGAACGAAGTAGAGCTTTTCATATCCCGCCGGACCGCTAACTTCGAACCAGCCGTTTTCCGTGGCCGGCATCACGTATTCATGTCCGTGCACAATCCGGTTGTCGTTGCCTGTCTCAGGGCGCGGAAACAATACGTCGTATTTGCCTGAAGTATTCAGATCCAGCACGTAGAGATAGCCATCCACCGCGGGTTTTATCCGGAATCGCACCGTGTCGCCCGCGGCGAATACATGCTTGGGATCGACCGTTTGCACCCAGTCGCCGGCCTTCTTCTCGACGGAAATCGAGATGAGGCCTACACCTGTGGAGTCCTGCGCTGCCAGGATCCCCGGCGACGCCGCTCCGAGCAGCATGACCAACAAAAGCAGTTGTCTCGGCATAAGACCTCTCTGTCACGCCGGGGATTTCTGTCTGGAACCCATCATCGCAATCCGCGGCGCATCGTGTTCGTCCATTCTCGGGGGGAGTAACGCACCATGATAACGCCATCGAACAGGAAAAGGGGAGAAGAGTTTTTTGGGTAGCCGGATCCCGGCGGACAGCCGCCTGCCTTTCAAGCCCCTTGTCCACCAGCGGCGGAATGCTTTATGCTCCAGTCCTCATCCTTCGAACGTAATATATTAGAGCCTGTTCTTGGCTTTCGTGCGGGCAGGCCTGGGAGGCAATTCTCCTCAGGCGGAATGCCTGCCGGCGGGAAAGCGAATAGCAGTCTCGGGATCGAAAGAGAAGTTCGCGATGAATCTGAGGTTCTGGGGAGTGCGCGGTTCCATCCCGACACCGGAGGCGAACCGGCTTCGCTACGGCGGCAATACCACCTGCCTGGAGATTGGCTGTCCCGGCGAAAAAGAGGCCGTCATCATTGACTGCGGCAGCGGCCTTCGCGCGTTGGGCGAGGAACTTCTTGAGCGCCAGGTGTCGCGCATCCATATTATGCTGACGCACTTCCACTGGGACCACATCCAGGGCCTGCCATCTTTCGCTCCGTTGTTCCGGCCCGGCGTGGAGATCGTCTTTTACGCAAATCGTGCTGCCCACGAGGCGCGAAACCTCCTCGAGACCCAGATGGCTCATCCGTTCTTTCCGCTGCCCTTCGCTGAGGTTGGATCACGCACAGAGTTCCGGCGCATCGAATGCGGCATGCCCTTTCAGGCTGGATCGATCACGGTGGCGGCCTTCCCTCTTTTTCATCCGCAGGGCGCTGTGGGGTATCGCGTGGAGTCGGACGGGCAGGTGCTGGTGCACGCCGCCGATCATGAGCACGGCAATCCGGAAGTCGATGCGGGACTGACTCGCGTGGCGGAGAATGCGGATTTACTTGTCATGGACGCCCAATACACGCCGGAGGAGTATGCCGGCAAAGTGGGCTGGGGACACTCCAGCTTTGCCCACGCGGCCCAGGCGGCCCAAAGCGCCGGAGTTGGCCGCCTGCTGCTCTTCCATCACGATCCGGATCATAGCGACACATTTCTCGATGGAATGCTTCGAGACGCAAGGACGCTGTTTCCCGCGACCGGAATGGCCAAGGAAGGCATTGTGCTGGACGTTGCGCAACCCGTCGAAACAGCACCTGCGGCCCCATAGCCCTGCACCCGCAGCGGTTTCAATTAGGAGAATGATGAAACGATTCCTGCTTTCAGCGCTGCTTCTTCTCGCGGCAGCCCCCAGCCTGCATACACAGCCGGTCGCGCTCTTTTACATGACCAGCAATCCTGACTCGATCCGTTCCTTTCTCGCCCATTCCTCCCAGATCGATTTGCTTGTGCCCGCCTGGTACCAGGTGGACGAAAACGGACTGGTCACCGGCTCTCCCGATCCCGCGGTGCTCAAGCGGGCGCAGGATGAAAAGCTGCCCGTCATGCCGATCATTGCCCTGTTCAACAAGAAGGGCTTTCATGCCCTGGCCTTGAACAGCGGCGCTCAGGCCGTCATGAACCAGGCCATGATCCGGGAGTCAAAACTGCATGGCTACATCGGCTTTCAGTTCGACTTTGAGAATATCGACTGGACCGACCGCGATCTGCTTACCCAGGTGGTGAAAACCTCCGCAGAAGCGATGCACAAAGCCGGCCAACAACTGACCATTGCCACGGTGCCCAACGCTCCCGGCTATCCCGGCGCCGGCGGCTTCGCGAAGTGGATCTACACCGACTGGCGCGGCGCTTACGACATTGCCGAAATCGCAAAATACGTTGACCTGGTCTGCCTGATGACCTACGACCAGCACACCCGCTGGACCGTGCCCGGTCCCGTTGCTGGTTGGGGCTGGACAGTCGAGAATCTCGATTACGCGCTCAAGGTTGTCCCCAAAGAAAAGCTTTCGCTCGGCATTCCACTCTACGGCTACCATTGGTTCACGGGCGCTCCCACCAAAGAGAGCGAGACTGCCGCGGAGAAGCCGAACCCCACCGCCGAGTACATCGGCACAGCCAACGCCCTGCAGCTTGCAACAGCCTACAACGGCAAGATCCAGTGGGACGCTGATGATCACAACGCGTACTTCTACTTCTATCGCGATCAGATGCGCGAATGGATCTTCTTCACCGACCTGCATACTTTCAAGGATCGCTATGAGCTCGTCCAGAAAGACGGGCTGCAGGGCTTCTGTTCGTGGGTTCTGGGTGAAGAAGACCCTGCAATCTGGACGTTTCTTCCCCACCGGCATTGAAACCGAACGGAGTCCGCCACAGCGCGGGGACTATTCTTTCCTGGTGCCCGCTGCCACCCCGATGACTGCCTGGAAAGCCGGTTTCGGCTGATCGTTGCGATCGAAGAGCAGCGGATAGCTGGTGCGCCCCTTCACCGGCCAGTCGTTCAGCCACGAATCCTTATCCGTGACTCCCCAGAATGTCACCCGCGTGACGGTGTCGCGGTGCTTCAGGAAGACCGCGAACAGATCGGCATACCGCTTGGCCAGTTGCTGCTCGACGGCGGGGGGCAAGCCGTTGGCATATGGATTCATTTTGGGATCCTGTCGCATCTTCAAGGAGACTTCGGCGCTGAACATCTTTGGATCGCGGGGCAGCACGTCGATGTCCAGCTCGGAGATCGCTACTTTGACTCCGACTTGCGCGAATGCGGAAATGGTGGCGTCTTCAACTTCAACCGTAGGCCATTCCAGGCCGTCATGATCCTGTATGCCGACGGACGTGATGGGAATTCCCGCAGCCTTGAGACTGGCGACAAGAGCGAGCGCGCCTTTGCGCTTGGCTTCATTCTCGAGCCCGTAATCGTTGTAGGTCAGCTGGG
>PMWR01000027.1 GCA_003166055.1 Acidobacteriaceae bacterium | reverse complement strand
TGGCGACTTGCTTGCCGCGGGTCATCTCGAAGTCGAAGACCACACCCTTGCCTGGCGCGCTGTACTGCCATAGTCGAGTGGCGCGGAGGGATTTCACCTCCGCGCTCTCCCAGAACTGGACGTGAGCCTCTCGACTCATCCAGCTCCTATCGTCCAACCGCGGCACCAAGTAGCCAATGCGGAAGTAGGCTTGGCTGGCGCGATTTCCACCGCTCCAACCAATCCCATGCCCGCGTTGCATGCATCCTGAGCCACTTGTATTTGCGACGCGCCCAGCGAACCACAAGCTCATCGACCATGCTCAACGCCCGATGCAGGGTGGACGGACAGAAGCGCCCATAATAGTTGATCCAACCGCGAACAACCGGTTGAAGCCACTTCACGAGGTCTCCTATAGCAAGATCGCTGCGATGCGGCAACTTCCAACGATGCAAAACCAGACGCATCGTCTTTATTGCCTTTGCACTGACCGCAGGCGAGAAACTGACAAACAATTCGCCAGAACGGTTCTTCACCCCACGAGGCCGGAACGAATGGCCTAGAAAGTCGAAGCTTTGCTCTGGATAATTGCCCTGTCGATTTGCATCCTTGCAGTACACGATCTTGGTCTTTTGCGGATGGAGTTCCAACTTGCATTCCGCAAACCGTTGCTGAAGCATGTCCAGCACTTTACGGGCTTGATCTTCGCTGTCGCAATGGATGATAGCATCGTCCGCATAGCGCTCGAACGGACAGGCAGGAAACTGCCGCTGCATCCACATGTCGAACGTGTAATGCAGAAACAGATTCGCTAAGATTGGGCTGACCACTGAACCTTGTGGCGTCCCTTTCTCGCGTTTAACCAAGACGCCATCCGGCATACGCACGGGCGCTTGCAGCCATCTCTCGATGTACAGCAACACCCATGCACAATCCGTATGATGTCGCACTGCTCGCATCAAAAGTTCCCAATCGATTTCATCAAAGAAACTCCTGATGTCCAGATCCAGCACCCAGTCGTGACGCCAGCATCGCTGCCGGGCCACAGCCAGTGCATCATGTGCCGACCTACCGGGACGATACCCATAGGAGTCCTTATGGAACACAGGTTCCAATATCGGCTCCAGGTATCGCTGAACCACCGTCTGAGCGACGCGATCGGAGACAGTCGGGACGGTGGTTTCATAATGCACCTCCCTCTGTGTGCGTTGAGGATGCGGACTGAATATGGCGTGAGTTGCGGACCCAGTCCCGAAGTTTTTGTTCGTCTGTTTCGCTAATCGTGATCCAGTATGGAGATCCGGCGTTAAGCTGACGGACCTGCAACAGCGCATGCTGAATCCAGTAATAAACCACGTTTTCGCTGACTTCGAATCGCTGTGCCACCTGATGGACGGTTAGCTCTTCTGGCCTTTTGAGAGTCGGAGGTGAGATTTGGTAGCGATAGCGAATCCATTGGATAATGGACGCCGTGTAGGGCTTGCCCGTGACGCTGATATGCCCCTCCTGGCGGAGTTTGTGGGCTATCTCGGCATCCCGCAGGTTCTGAGCCAGAACTCGAACTCGGTTGACGATGGCATCAGGACACCGCATGCGATCCGCTATGTTGGGCGGAAGCTGGAGCGTAAGGTCAGTACAGGCGTTCCCCTGCCAGCGAATGTGCACCAAAAGCTGCTTGGGAACCGAAGTCTTTTCTACGGTAATATCCTTGATGAGCAGCCGCAACATTCTCTTGCGGTCTTTGGCTTGCGTGGTAGGCGCGTGCCACAAGCGCGGCAGATCTTTCGCCAAGGCAAGGACTTTTGCCTTTTGCTCCGGGGTTGCGACCCGCGCTTGCTGGCGTTGAAACTCCGCGGCTTGTTGTTTGAGTTCCTCGCAGTGTTGCAGCGCATCATTCCAACGTCGCTCCAGAGTCGCTGCCACCAACCGCTGCGATGGATCGACTTCCTGATAGCGCCTCTCGGCAAGTGCAGCTTCATACTCGGCGCGTTCAAGCCGCATCTGCCACTGACGCCCGATGGTGTGATCCCGTGTCTCCAACTCATGGAGAGCAGCGAGAGCAAGCTCGAGTTCAGCCGGCTGCAGAGTCTTCAGGACTTCGTCGGCGATGGCGGCATCGAGCAAATCACAACGGAAGCTCATGCAGCTCTTACTGGCGAGAGCGTCGCGGTGCAACCAGTTGCACAGATAGCAGGGATAGATGCCACCGTTGCCGGTGTAACGGACGGTGAGGGCCCGGCCACACTGGCCGCACACCAGTAGTCCTTGGAGTAAGGCCAGTCCCTCGCGCGCTGGACCACTCAGTATCATCTCTCCACCATTCGTGCGATTTTTCTCCAGCCGCTCCTGGTTCTTCATGTACTCGTCCCAGCTGATGTACCGATCATGGTGCTCTTGCAGGCTCACGTGCCAGTCCGCCATTGGAACCCGGTGCGTCTGTTTATGCACTTCGCCCGAGGGGCTGATCTGACGGCGATATTGATAACGGCCAAAAACGTACATGCCGGCGTAAGACGGATTCTTGAGTAGGTTCAGCACCCGGCCATGTGTCAGGCGGCCCCATATCAATTTGCCATTCCACGCCCCTCCGTAGGACCTTTTGGGAAAACGCAACCCGCTCTTCGCATATTGCTGCACCACCGCGTAGGCACTGCCTGTCTCGCGAAAAAGACGAAGCACCAGGGACACAGCCCCCTGCACTTCCTCATCCGGATCCAAAACAATCCGGCGCTCATCGTCATAACTGAACCCGACAGGAAGGGGAAAACGAAGCTCCCCCTTCCTGGCTTTATTGAGCTTGCCACCAAGGAGACGCCCGCGCAACAGATGAAGTTCGGCTTGGGCCATTGTCCCCTTCAAGCCCAATAACAGGCCATCGTTGAAATCGGCCGGGTTGTAGCAACCATCTTCGTCGATCACCAGCGTATCGGTGAGAGCACACAGTTCCAGCAATCGGTGCCAGTCTAAATTCGAGCGGGCCAGTCGCGATACTTCCAGCGCAAAAACCGCGCCAACCTTTCCCATCGAAACATCCGCTACCAGAGTCTTGAAATCTTCCCGTCCTGCTATCTGCGCTCCGGACTTGCCCAGATCCTGATCCAGTACTTGAACCGTCGGCCCGCTCCATCCCATTTCCAGGGCTTTCTCTCGCAGGGCATACTGGCGCTCCGTGCTCTCCTGATGGTGGCGAACCTGCGCCAGCGTCGACTGACGCACATACACATAGGCGGTCTTGCTCAGGTGTTGCTCGCTGATCGTGGTATTCATCGGCTGCCTCCGCAAAAAACAAACTCTCCCGGTCGCCGTCGAGCCAGCCCACGAGCATATTGGCGAGAAGCACACCACCCAATTGCACATCCATCGAAGCGTAGACGACAGACGGCGACTCGCTCATGGTTCCTCTTCAGAGCGCCTCGCGACGGCGCAGCAATTCGCGGTTGATCTCGCAGATCATCTCCAGAATCTCTCGACTCCGGTGATAGTTGGCGATAAACTCCGCTGTTTGCCCATAATCCTCCTGCGGCACATAATCCATTTGCGGCCGCTCGCCCGGATAGCTCACCGACAGATAGTACTTGGGGCCGTGTCCGGCACCGTCGGCACATTTGCATCCAGGCTTGCCACATCGTTTGTATCGCTCGATGAGGGAGCCGCGCAGAATCGATTTGAGNNGGTTCTTTTTGTATATCCATCTGACCACGTATTTAACTGGTCTGATATTAGAGCAATCAAAATGGTCATTGTCAACATGTTTCCTCTCCCTTGGCAAGATGTTCCAGAAGAGTAACCAATTGAAGGAGTGATTCGGCATCGAGCCGGCAGGGTGGGAAGCCGAGCAAATCAGAAACGGACGGATCTGCCCAATCCGTCCACTCGCGCGCAACGCTAAAGCTACCGCTTTCGCCCCCGCGGAGAATCAACGTATCGACACCGGCTATACGCCGTTTCTTGAGCACTTCAAAGCGCTGGCCACGTTGTGGGTGAAATGGATGGCGGATCTCCGCCCATCCCAAAGTCGACCTGCGGTCAAGTGCAGTTGGCAATGACCGTCGGAATTCCGAGCGGCCTCGTTCGTCCTCCATCCTTCGGTATGTCCACCCGGCGCACTGCGGGCGGGAAGTAACTGCCGGACGACATCCGATTCCAGAGTCGATAAAGATTGTTCTTCAAATCTTGTTCGAACGCCGCAATCGACTCGCCATCGACTCCCGCCGATCCTCGGTTTGCCTTCACCCGCTTGTATGCTTCCCACACATCGCGCTTCGCTATACAAAACGGTTTCGCTTTGTCCACAGAAGTCCTCCCTTTCGGGTTGCTCCTATAACATTGCTGGACGACGACGCCCCTTCGATCCAGTCCCATTACAGAACCTTCATCTCTACTACGAGCGCCTCCGCCCCTGTGCCCCGCATCGGTACTCTGGCTCTCACAAAGGCTATTTGCTTGAGCTTCTCCCTTCGCATCGGGACGACAGGTTCCTACGTTCCTCACTGAAGCCCAGATCAAGATCACGCCACCTTAATGCCGGATGCCGGTTGGACAGTAGACAGGTATCCTCCAACCCTATCCCGGAGCGCTTACCAGACCCCGGTTTCGACATCATCTTCACCTTTCGACATGTCATCAGTGGTTCACTTGCATTCGTCTTCTTGATCCACACCTGACAAGGTCATCGCCTTGCCTTTTCCTTCAACGCTAACCACAGTGGCTCTTTACCAATGCAGCTTGAGGCGGTTTGAAACCAGCTCCTGCAAGCCGATTCCGAGGGGCCTGCCCTCATCTTCAGTGAAGCATTGCGCCCGTCTGAATTACGGCGGCCGCATTCGTAGCACACGATAAGCCTGATGGTTTGTGCCGCTTCCGTCGTGCGTCTGTACATCGACCGGGGTTTCATCCGCCTGGATGTAGGTCCCGGCAAGCAACTGGCCCCGCATCGCTCCGGCAACCGGCATCAACATCTCTCCGATGGTCATCACCCAACCGCACATCGTAGCCCGGCTGATATCGATGCCCGCGTCACGCAACAAGGCTACGCTCTGCCGAAAAAGTGGGCTGTGATCGCAATATTTGTTCACCACCGTNNTCACCCGTTCCACACGGGGAAGACCCGCGGGCAGGGTCTGACGTCCGGGATGCTTGCGTTTCTTTTGTTCAGTAACGGGCGGCGGAGCTTTGCGCTCGCTTTCGGCGACTACTTCTTCCTGGCTAACCCCGGGCTCTTGCTCCATCAGCTCCAGTTGCAAATTGCTTA
>PMWR01000164.1 GCA_003166055.1 Acidobacteriaceae bacterium | reverse complement strand
GGACTCGGATTGGGGATGGTTAGTTGAACACTTTCGCTCATTGGGTAGATTCGATTTGGGAGAGAAGAGTCGCTTTGGCCGATTCAGGAAGAAAGCTGGCGCGTATGGAGTTGGCGGCCAGTTGGCGCAGCTCTTCGCGGGTGAATCCCTGCTCAGTGTGCGCCAGCAGGTATTCGTTGGCGACGTCGGAGCCGAAGAAGGCGGGGTCGTCGGAGTTGAGCGTGACCAGCAGGCCGGCATCGAAGTAGCGGCGCAGCGGGTGATTTGCAAAGGCGGGACAGGCCCCGGTGCGGACGTTGGAGGTGGGGTTCAGCTCGAGGGCCGTTCCGCGGGCCTTGAGTTCGTCGATCAACGCCGGGTCCTGAATGGCGGAGAGCGCGTGGCCAATGCGCTCGGAGCCGAGGGCCAGGGCTTCGTAAATGGCTTCGGGACCCGTGGTTTCGCCGGCGTGGTTGGTGAGGCGCAGGCCGGCTGCGCGGGCCTTGGCATAAAGTTCGGCGAAGGGCAATGAGCCGCGCCGGCGCTCGTCGCCGCCGAGCCCGATGCCGATGATGGAAGGGAACTCGCGGCGCATTTCAGCGGCCTTTCGGAAGACGACCGCTGCCTCGTCGACGGTGAAGTGACGGACGGCATCGAAGATCCAGTAGAGTGAAAGGCCCAACTCGCGCTGGCCGCGTTCACGGGCGCGCTCAAGCCCGGCAAAGATGGGCTCGAAGGCGTGCGGGTCGTGATTGCGCCACATGTAGATGACGCCCACGGAGATGTAGACCTCGGCATGGACCACGCCCTGCTCGGCCAGGCGCTGGATCATGCGCCAGGCGGCGAGCTCGTAGTCTTCAGGGCCGATCAGGCGGCGGGTGACGGCCTTGAATGCGTCAATGAAGCCGGTGAAGTCAGTGAACTGGTAGAGCGCTTCGGCTTCGGCCAGCGGGATGGGTTGCGAGTCGTGGCGAGCGCTGAGATCGGCAAGCGTGGCGGGCGTGATGGTGCCTTCGAGGTGCAAATGCAACTCCGCCTTGGGAAGACGGCGGATGAAGTCGCGAATGTCATCCATCTGTCTAGTTTACGGGGCGAGGTTGCGGAGCGGGGCTGAAGGGCGAAGTGTGGCAGCGCTGAAAGTGTCACAACAAGGAATTCAAGCCAGGCGCCCTGGTTGATCGTTGACGGCCTTCACCATGCGAATCCTTCTCACCCTTTCGTGGCGGAATCCGAGTCGCCCCCGCCGGCGAGTTGAAGGCGCGAATCGACCTATACCTCCGGGAGTCCAATGAAACTCCCGCGGTCTTCCGCTCGAAATACAAGCTGGAACTTCTGTCCGTGGCCTGGTCGATTGCAATGTTCTTTCGGAATCGGTGTACCGGGGACCAGGGAACAGGCGGACCGGGCGGCGCTTGCGCTTGCGGACGACCGGTCTTGCGCGGCACACTGGAACACAGAATGCTTCCTCCTTTGGGTACGGGGATTTACGCCGGGTTAGGTGCGGCGGCTGGAATTGGTCTGGCGGCGGGCGGCTGCGCCTACGCGGCGATGTGGCCGGGTTCACAACTGTTTGGACGGACGCTGACTGCGCCGCGCAAGCCGGGTGAGTTGGCGCTGACGTTTGACGATGGGCCCAATCCGGCGTGGACGCCGCGCCTGCTGGATCTGCTGGCGGAGCACGAAGTGCGGGCGACGTTCTTTTTGGTGGGCCGCTTTGCCGAAGCTGAGCCGGAGTTGGTGCGGCGAATTGCGGCGGGCGGACATGTGATCGGAAACCACAGCTTCAGCCATCCGAATCTGGCATTGACCGCGGCTGGCCGTGTGGAGCAGGAACTGGCGCGGACGAGCGAGGCGTTGGAACAGATCGCGGGTGCGCCGGTGTGTTTTTTTCGTCCGCCTTTTGGGGCACGGCGGCCTTTTGTGCTGCGGACGGCGCGGCGGTTGGGGATGGTTCCAGTGCTGTGGAACGCGATGACCAACGATTGGGAAGAGCCTTCGGCAGAGGCTATTGCCGAGCGGCTTGCGAGGGTGATCGACGGACTGGAACGGCGGGGACGGGCGGCGAATATCGTGCTGCACGACGGGGGGCATCGCGGGCTGGGCGCGAGCCGGGGGCCCTCAGTGGCGGCGACCGGGCGGCTGCTGAGGCGCTATTCGGCCAGACGGCGGTTCGTGACGATGGATGCCTGGGTGTAGCAACGTCGCGCGCAATGGGATTTCCTAAAATGCGACAGGAGCTGAGTCGGTTTCTCGAGCGATTCTCTGGCAGCGACGTAGCCTGGACTCAAGACTCATATACAATGGGGCAAGCCGTAGATTCGCGGATCTGTTGCATCAATGCAGGCGCTCGAAAGGCGATTATGCAACCTGGATCGGTGAACGCAAGGAAGATATTCACTGAATGCGTTCAAAATGAAGCGGTTCTACTTGACGGAGAGATGGCCGAGTGGCTGAAGGCGGCGGTTTGCTAAACGGATTTGCAATGTATCTTGTCCTTCGGAATCAATAACTTAGAATGGTCTAAAGTGGGCTTATTCAGGTAGTTTTTGGCAGTTTGGCACTCGACTATGCAACCGAATATGCAACTCGCGGGAGCCTAATTAGGATGGCGGTTTATCAGACCCCTTAAACCCAATTACCTATACTCTTGGTATTGATTTCCCAGTTATCCAAGTCGCCCCCTTCTCATGATGTGCCAGAGCAGTCGGAACCTCCCCACTTACACCCAGGTCAGGTACCTACGCGCCCTGCAACACTGGACTAACATGGCAGCTATGAAGAAAGCGGATATCCTCAGGCAACGCGAGTTCCATCTCCATACCGATATGCTCGAGCAAGATCAGCACCGTGGAACGACCTCATCTTTTCAATTCGCGGAAGAGCTGAACTTTTATTTCATTGAGGAAGGGGTTGGCTAGAAATTGGCCAACGGTCAGATTGCGACGCGCGGCCCGGAGGCATTTGAGTCGGTGGTCAGGGATGCGGCAGCTGCATTGCGCAATACCGGGCGGCCAACGGCCTCAAGCCATCTGCACGAAGCATTGCAAGATTTGTCTCGTAGTCCCACCGCCG
The DNA here is from genome assembly GCA_003166055.1 of Acidobacteriaceae bacterium. The sequence goes on along the minus strand of PMWR01000164.1, from coordinate 4,361 downwards.
ACATTCCCGGCGCCATCTATCACGCAATGGGAGCGATGGAGGCTGTCGCTCGCGACCTAGTCGGCGAGCCTAAATCCACATTGGGGCAAATCTTGAAGGCGAATCCCGGCTTTCATCCCGACTCATTACCGACAGCGAATGGCATCAAATTGCGACGAGCATAGTCTGAAGGACAATACTCGGCAGCGCCTCGTTGAAGGCCCCATAAAACCATGATCATTTTAGGTCTCCCTTATGCCTCCTTTACACTTGCGGAGTTATGTTACAGATAACCTGGAATCAAAAGAGTAGATGAGCTGTTTCTTCTTCACGAAGGAACAGCGGCGGCGAATCACGGCTTATAAGTCGCTTTGTTATTGTCTTAGCAATTCTGAGTATTGTCTTTACGTTAGTCTTATGTCTCTTCGCGTAAAACTTTGGAATGAGTGGAGCAGACGCAACCGGCTACTACTCAGTTAGAGTCAACGCTTCTTAACCCATCGGCGCGAGGCGTCGAGGAGATCAGACACGCATGCAAATTAACTTCAGGATGGCCATTGTATTTGGTGTTGCGATTTGCGGATTCAGCACGCAACTTGCGTGCAAGGCCCAAAGCACGACGCCAAGCTCAGAGAAGAATCTCATACCGCAGGCAGTCGCCAAGACGGCTCCCGCACAAACCGATCCGGTCGATCTGGCAGCAATGGAAGTGCCGGCAACGGGCCCTGGCGCGACTGCGAGCGAGACGCCCGCAACAACTTCGGCTACAACCAATAATGCCTCCGCGGCGACGACTGCAGCGCCCAATTCGAGTTCAACCAGCGCCGCGTCTGCTTCCGTTGCCGTGCCGCTCAAGAGCGATGCGGTCATTAAAGAGCTTGCCGAGATCAAGAAGCAGATGGCGCAGATGGCGCAAATGGAAGCTGCGATGAAGTCGCGCATGGAGAAGCTGGAAAATGTGCTGAATGAAGCGGACGGCGCAGCCGACGCGGACCGGAATGCCGATGCGCTGCGCAGCGCGGCGAGTGGTGACGGCACCGGTTCCCCGAGCTATGGCCAGGCTGCAACCACGCCTCCTCCGGCCGCTGCGGCCCCGGCGCCCCCGGATATCGACGCCCAGGTCACCACCAAGGGTGAGCCGTTCCCCGGTGACTGGACATGGCTCAACAGCAACGGGCACGCCACTGACAGTCCGATGAGCACAAAATACTTTACCCCGGAGTTTCGTGCCGACGCCAACTACACGATCGATATGAACCACCCTGAAGATGACAGTCTGGGAGGGTCAACGGAGACGTTCCGCTCCGATGAGTGGCAGCTTGAGCAGATCAGCGCCGGCGGCGACATTCGCATCCAGAACGTGCGCGGTCGCATTCTCACCATGGACGGCCTGTTCGCCACGACCACCGTCCGCAATGACGCCAGCCCTAATCGCGGGCAGTGGGACCTGGCCGACGCCTACAAGTATGTTTCAGAGGCATGGGGCGGATATCACTGGAATGTGAACCATGGGCTAAACGTGGATGCCGGAATCTTTGTTTCCTACATCGGCCTTTTCAGCTACTACAACTTCGACAACTGGACCTACCAACCTTCCTTTGTCTCCTCCAACACGCCTTGGTTTTTCAACGGTATTCGCATTCAGTGGTTCCCAACGGCCAAGTTGAAGATTGAGCCATGGATCATCAATGGCTGGCAGACATACGCACGTCCCAACGGCAAGCCGGGATTGGGCGGACAGATTCTCTGGCGCCCGACGCCTTCTCTCGACTTCGTGTTTAACAACTACGGCCTGGGCGAAGACGACGCAAACGAGCAACAAACCAACTCGCCTACCCGCTCACGCATTCACGCCGACTACAGCGCGCAGGTCAAGTTTTATGACCAGCCCAAGAGCACGCTGGACAAGATGGCCTTTACAATAACGGGCGATGCTGGTTGCGAGTACGGCGGTGGGCCTTCGAGCGGAGCGTACAACCCGTTTGGTTTCACGCCGGAAATGGGTACGAGTTCGACTTATAGCGGCGGCGTGAACTGCCATAGCAGCGCAAACGGCAAGCCCAAGCAGATGTTTGTCGGAACAATGGCTTATCTTCGTGCCTGGTTTCACAAGGATATCTACGCAATCACTCTCGGTGGCGGCCTGATGAACAACCCCGGCCGTTACCTGACGCTGTTACCTCCCATCAACGGCGCAACAGCCATTACCGGCACCCCGTACTATACCGAGAATCCGGGTGATCGGGCCCAGATGCACGACGGCACAGTTACGTTCGATTACATGCCGTCGCAGTTCATCACCTTCCGCCTGGAGACTGGGTACCGGTATTCTGACACCCCTTACTGGACTGGTCATGGCGGAATCACGCCACCGGGCGGCAACAATGGCTCTCCTTCGCAATATGCATGTGCGGCCGGCCCCGCATCCGGCCAGACTTACGGCAATCTTGCCGCCGCAGAAAGCTACTGCATTGGCGCAGGCCTGAACAATAGTGGTAGCGGAACGAGCGCCCTATGGTGGCCTGACCTGCGAACGAACCAGACCGTCAGCACACTCGCAATCATGGTTCGGTTCTAGCGAGATGTTGCACGCTTAACGAGCAGTGCCGGAGTTGCAGAGGCCTCCGGCGCTGCCTTAGCAGATTTTCCGCTGCGAGCATCTCGCCGGCGCGATGATTGTGTGCGTGGAGGGTTTTCAGGTTTTTCGAGAAGTGGACTAACCTTCTGCGCCACTCCGCATGGGATAGATCAGCCATAGTTCTGTGGCCTTCCAGGAACGGAATACATCCTGCGCAACAATAATCCTTCCAGGTTTGCCCTCAGACCTAGGGTGTCACTTTCTCGGCAGTTATTTCTGAACTAGCGGAACTGTCGTCAATTGATAGGTCTTCGCCACTTGGCGATCAAGGTTGAAGGTAATGTTTCCACAACCCGCGTTCGCCTTCACTCGATAACTTACTAATTCCCACCGGTTCTCTTACAGTTCCTTTACGTTTCTTCGGCTATGAATGGTACAGCGACACTCAGAGCAACATAACTTCTTGATGTTGAGTCGAGTCCGCAGACTGCAAAGTCGTTTGAGAAGTCGCGAGATGCAAAAGGGGTGCGGGAATTATATGAAAAGCAATCGTTTTGGGTTGGGCCTATTTCTCATTTTCCTCGCCGCATCTTTGATCGTGAGCGGTTGCAAGAGCGACAAGGTGCATGCCGATGCCGAGGCGCCGCCTCCTGCTAAGGTGATTTCCGGAGTGGACGTCTCCTTTTTCGCTGTAGAGCATCCGGAGCGGTATCCGCTCGTGTCAGCGACCGAATACCAAGCCCCGTCGCAATTGTTCGTCACCGGCACTGTAATTCCGGACGTCGCGCGAAATGTTCCGGTGATTTCGCTAGCCTCCGGCCGCATTGTGGACATCCGCGCTCGCCTCGGCGACACAGTCACGAAGGGCCAGCTCCTGCTGCGCATTCGCAGTGACGACATTTCGGGAGGCTTCGACGCCTACCACAAGGCCATCTCCGATGAACTCCTTGCGCGGAAGCAATTGGATCGAGCGAAGGTGCTTTACGAGCACGGGGCCATCGCGCTGGGAGACCTGGAGGTCGCGCAAGACACCGAGGACAACGCCAAGACCACTCTCGAAACCACTACTGAGCATCTTCGACTGCTCGGCAGCGACCCCGATAATCCGAAGGGAATTGTCGATATCCTCGCGCCGGTTTCCGGTGTGATCACCGATCAAGAAGTGACGAACGGGGCGGCTGTGCAGGCCTACTCTACGCCGAGCCCATTCACTATCTCGGACCTTACCAGTGTGTGGATCGTGTGTGACGTCTACGAAAGCGACATGGCCAACGTGCGCGTCGGGCAACCCGCCGAAATCAAGCTGAACGCCTACCCGGACAAGATTCTCAAGGGCACGATCAGCAACATCGGCTCGATTCTCGATCCGAATATCCGCACAGCGAAGATCCGTATCGAGTTGGCCAATCCGGGCGGGATGATGCGGCCGGGCATGTACGGCACGGCCACTTTGTTCGGCAAGGAAAAGCGGACCTACACGGCTGTCCCGACGTCTGCGATCGTGCACCTCCACGACCGCGATTGGGTCTTTGTCCCTGTGCAAGGAAAGTTCAAGCGGATTCTGGTCGTCAGTGGCGAGCAGTTGCCGAACAATATGCAAGAGATTCTGTCAGGGTTGCAGCCGGGCCAGCAGGTCGTGACAAACGCAATGAATCTCCAAAATGTCATCGACAACGAATAACGCTCAACTTCGAGGCCTGAGGAAGAAACCATGATTCGCAATCTCGTAGATTTTGCTCTCAGTAATCGATACGTGGTGCTGGCGATAGGGTTGCTATTGCTCGGCTGGGGGGCGGTGTCGTTT
>PMWR01000169.1 GCA_003166055.1 Acidobacteriaceae bacterium | reverse complement strand
GGCGATGAGGTCTTCGGTGATCTGCATCAGGTCGTGGTAGTTGGCGTAGGCCTGGTAGAACTAGAGCATGGTGAACTCGGGGTTGTGCTGCGTGCTTACGCCCTCGTTGCGGAAGTTGCGGTTGATTTCGTAGACGCGGTCGAAGCCGCCGACTACCAGCCGCTTCAAATAAAGCTCGGGCGCGATGCGCAGGAAGAGGTCCTGGTCGAGCGCGTTGTGGTGCGTTTTGAAGGGGCGTGCGGCGGCTCCGCCGGCGATCTGCTGCATCATCGGCGTTTCCACTTCAATGTAACCGCGATCATCGAAAAATTTGCGCAGGGCCTTGAGGGCTTTGGCGCGCTTGACGAAGACTTCACGGGCGTCGAGGTTGGTGAAGAGATCGACATAGCGCTGGCGGTAGCGGAGCTCGACATCGGCGAGGCCGTGAAATTTTTCAGGCAGCGCCAGCATGGCCTTGGAGAGGAACGTCAGGGTCTCTACATGGATGGTGAGCTCACCGGTGCGGGTGCGGAAGAGGTAGCCGGTGACGCCGATGTGGTCGCCCATGTCGAGGAGCTTGTAGAGCGCGAAGCCCTGCTCGCCGACGGCGTCGAGGCGGACGTAGATTTGCAGCCGCTGGCCGTTCTGTTGCAGCGTGGCGAATCCGGCCTTTCCCTGTGCCCTGATGGCCATGATGCGGCCGGCGACGGCCACGGTGGTGCGCGTGGCCTCAAGCTCCTCGGCCTGCGCTTCGCCCCACTTGGTGCGCACGTCTGGGATGGTGACCGCGTGCTCGTCGATCGAAGCGGGGAAGCGGTTGGGATACGCGGCCTGGCCGAGCTTCTCGATTTCTTCAAGTTTTGCTTTGCGCAAGTCGAAGAGATTGCGCTCAAATTCCGAATCGAACTCCATGATTCCTCTGTGCGTAAGTTGCTTCACGGGTGCAAGAGTCAGTATATCGTTCATTCTGTCTGTGGAGATGGAGTGGCACGACAGGGCAATGAACAAACGCTTGTGATGAGCTGCTTAAACGATTTGCCAATGAGGATTATGGTGGATAGAATGTCCGCAATGAAATCAACACATGCAGTATTGCTCGTATGCGGCCTGTTCGCGTTTGCGTCGCAGGCCCAGGCGAAGACCATTCTGCCGGATGCCTGCGGCGATGACGGAGTCAAATTCGAGGTAACCGCGCTCAAGAACGCGCCCGCGCCTGCTCCTCCGCCGGACGGTAAGGCGCAAATCGTCTTCATTGAAGACGAAAGCCAGGGGCTCGGATTCGGCATGCATGCCACGATCCGCTATGGCCTGGACGGCGCGTGGGCCGGCGCCAACAACGGCAACACGTTTTTCATCATGAATGTGGACCCCGGAGAGCATCACCTTTGCGTGAGTTGGCAATCGGCGCTGAAGATGCTGAAGAAAAGCATCGATGTGGCGTCGTTCACCGCTGAGGCGGGCAAGGTCTACTACTACGCAGCCAACATCACCATCACAAACGTGGCCGGCGCGACGGGGCCGGGAGTCACGAGCGGGGGCGGCGGGGCCAACATCGCGTTCGGACTTGCGCCGCTGAATGAGGATGAGGGCAAATACCGGGTGAAGGCCTGGAAGCTCTCGACCTGGAAAACGAAATAAAGGGAGGACCAAGTAGACCAATTCGCGCCTGTCGCGCTCGACGGCGGCATCGTGTATAACCACGATGGTGCCCTTCAATCGTCCCATTCCGGAGTCGAAGCAGCGGAACAAAGCTCAAGGCGGCGTGAAATCGCTGGCTGACGCTGAGAAGCTGATGCAGATTGCGATTCTGCTGCCTTCGTCGGCGTTTATTGGATGGCTGGGTGGGGCCTGGCTGGACCTTCATCTGCACCAGACATGGATTGGCCTGGTGGGGATACTGTTCGGCGGAATCTCCGGGCTGGTCTACGTGGTGCGGCTGGTGATGGCAGGAACGAGTCGGACGGGGTCGGGCGGTGGGGCCGGGATGAAGTCCGGTGGCGGAAGCGACGGTGGCGGGTCATGACAGAAGGCGGCGAGACATGAGAGACGGCAGCGAGCCATGACAGAAGAGATTCCTTCCATCGCTAACCTCACAGAAGAAGATCTGGACGCTTTGCTGAAGCGCTCGGTGCGCAACACTGTCATTTTGGGACTGGTTCCCGCATTGGTGCTGCTGATCGCCTCAGGCTGGCGCAATGCGGCCATGTTGTTGACTGGAGCGCTGATATCGGCAGCCAGCCTGCTGGAGTGGCAGCGGCTGGCGCGGCTGATGAATGCCCGGATGAAGCGTAAACAGACTCCGCGCGGGGCTGCGCTGGCGGTTGGGTTCTTTTTGGTGCGCCTGTTGATCTTTGCCGGGGTCATTTATGGTAGCCTTAAGTGTTTCCAGGGTTCGGTCATCGCGCTGGTGTGCGGCCTCAGTCTGGCGGTCGTAACGCTTACGGGAGAAGCTCTCAGGATGTTGCGGAGTTGAGCCTTGTGGCCGGTTTGTGTGGATAGTTCCGCTCTGGAATCAGAAAGACATTTGCCTTCATGCATCAACTGGCTTTTACACAGTTGCTGAACTATCTCTTTGCCGGTCCCCTGAATGCGCTGCTGAACGCAGTGGGCATTCATCCCGCCAATGCCGCCGCGCCCATCAACAACACCTTCGCGCTGGAATTACTGGTGGTGCTGGGTTTCATCGCCTTTTTTGCCGTGGTGCGGGCAAGTCTGTCGGTTGAGAAGCCGGGCACGCCGCAGCAGTTCGCTGAGCTGATTCATGAGTTTATCGGAGGACAGGCGGAGATCGCCATCGGGCACGGGTATCAGCGCTTCCAGGCGTTTGTCACCTGCATCTTCCTGTTCGTGCTGATTTGCAATCTGCTCGGGTTGATACCCGGGCTCGAAGCTCCCACGCAGTCGGTGGTGGTGCCCTTCGGGTTGGCCGTTACCACGTTCATTTACTATAACTTTCACGGGATTCGCGAGCAGGGGATCATCGGCTATCTCAAGCATTTTGCCGGACCCGTGTGGTGGATTGCCTGGCTGCTGTTCCCGATCGAAGTGATCTCGCACGTGGCCCGCATGATGTCTCTCACCATTCGTCTCTGGGCCAACATGTTTGCCGGCGACCTGGTGACGATGGTGTTCTTCTCGCTGGTGCCGGTTGCCGTTCCGGTGATTTTTCTGGCCTTGCATCTGGGTGTTTCGATTGTGCAGGCCTTTGTGTTCATGCTGTTGAGCATGATCTACCTGGGGCAGGCTGTGGCGCACGATCACTAGGCCTGGAAAGAAGAAGCAGATCCTTCGGCTGCGTTTGGCGCAGCGTGCGCGCCAAACTCCGCTCAGGAGGACAGGCTTTTGTTAAAAGGATTCCGCCGGGGAGAGCTTCCGCTCCGGGTAAACGGACGGCCGCAAGCGTGAGGGGGTCAGCACGGTGAACCTCAACCACCCACTGGCGGTCAATCTCAGGGAAGCTGGAGAAACATGCGTAAACTGCAAAACGTTTTGATGGTACTGGCTGTACTCTGCTTCGCCGTTCCGGCATTCGCCCAGAGCGGTTCAGCGGTCGTCGATCTGGCGCCTATCGGTATCGGCATCGGCATCGCGCTGGCAGCCGGACTGTGCGGCATCGGCCAGGGCAAGGCGATTGCTTCCGCCACCGAGTCGGTCGCACGCAACCCAGGAGCCACGGGCAGCATTCAGTTCCTGCTGATCCTTGGTCTGGCCTTCATCGAATCGCTCACCCTATTCACCTTCGCCATGATCTACGTCAAGATCAAGTAAGGCGAATCTGGAACCAGGAAAGCGGCCATGCCCTGATGGGTGTGGCCGTTTTCTTATTGTGCCCCGCGTTTTCTAGTGGCCGGGCTGCGTGGGGCCAGCCGGCGCGGCCCGCAACATCTCGATAGCTTTCCGGTATTCGATGCCCGTGGGAACCGGGGTGTACCCGGTCATTTCTTCCGCAGTATCGATATTCCTGGTCTTGAACAGGATGCGCAGGTTCATCCTCATCTGGAAGCGCGCGATGCGCCATTGGCTGCCGCCGATGTCGGCTTGCTCGATGACCACCGATCCGCCTTTGTCGAGCTTGCCCAGTACGCCCCAGCCGTAGTCAGTGTCCTGCTGCAGGTGGCCTTCCAGGCGTGTTACACGCTGCTGTGCGGCGTCGATCCAGAGTTCTCCGGTTAAGTTCGTAAGGGCCTGCGTTTCAAAGTCAGGCGGGCTGAAATTCGGGTTGGGACGGAAGCTGAACTTCTCCACCGGACCCGCGGGGCCCGCACCGGAGCCGGCGTACTGGTAGAGGAAGGCGCTGGGCAGCATACGCAACAGCTTGAGGACGATGCCCATGTCTCCCTGCTCGCCCTGTTTGCGGTGCTTCTGCAGGCTGGGATCGCTGAGCAGCGCGTCCAGGCGCGCCTGTTCCTTCTGCTCGTCCTCAGGCGAGAGCGGCTTATCAAATTGAGCCACCAGGCGCGCAACGTCGCCGTCTTTGGTCTCGAGGATATCCTTGGTCGAGGTGAGGCGGGGGCTGATTTTGCGTAGCCGGTAGCGCATAGGGTGCGCTGGATCCTGAGCAGTGTGCAATTCCGTGGCGAGCGCGCGCTCTACCAGCGCCTGGGCCTGCGCCGGCGAGAGCGCGGCGGGTGCAGGCTGGCCATGGGCTGGAAAGGCGCTGGCCCACAGCAGCAAGGGGAGGAGCGGGAAAAGTCTGCGCACATAAATCAGTCTAACGGGCATTCGAGGTCTGTGCTTTCGTTCGGATATTCAGCGTTGCGTTCAGCGCTTGGACGGCATTGCCCATTAGACGTCCTGGCGCGGCTTCGGTCTCCGGGTGGAAGCGGACGAGCGGGTGGAAGCAAGCGCGTGGAAGCGGGGGTGGATTGAAGCATGGAGCCGGGTTGCGTATAGTTCGGGCAGGGCCTTGTTTGGGCTCATGGAAGGACTGAAATCATGGCAGTGGAGAATATACCCGCGCGCATTGGCAAGAGCGTTATCATTTGCGGCGAAGTGAAGGGCAGCGAAGACCTGATTGTGGATGGGCGGGTCGAGGGAACGGTGACGCTCTCAGAGAGCCGGCTGACGATCGGGCCCAACGCCAACGTTCAAGCCGACCTGACCGCCAGAGATGTTCTGATTCTGGGACAGGTGCAGGGCAACGTGGTGGCCAGCGGCCGGGTGGAGCTGCGTGCCGGCTGCAGCGTGCAGGGGGATATTCGCGCGCTCCGGCTGGCGGTGGAGGACAACGCGGTTTTTCGAGGCAAAGTGGACCTGACGCAGGGCGCAGCGAAGGCGCTCGATGGCGCCGGACCTGCACCGGCACCGGCTGGCGGCATTTTCTGATTGGGAAGATCGAGTTCCGGTCCGCCGCAATCAAGCGGGTAGGCCCGCAAGAGGAATTCCGGTCGATGAGCCGTTGGTTTGAAAAGAAGCAGGACAGCGGACCGCCCGCACCCACCGCTGGCTTTTGGGGGCCCAGGGTGCCGCGCCACTCCGGCGGGTGGGCGGTGCTGCGCAAGCGGCTTGAGGCTGAGCCTGGCCTGCGCGTGATCGATACCGGCTATACGTCGCCCTCCAACATCAACTACCTCACCGGACTGGGCCATAGCCTCTTCCAGGCCGATCTGGTTTACGATGCGTGGACCGGCGACTGGCAGCGAGGTACGGACGAAGACGGGAAGCCGATCTGGGATGCCGAAGGCTTTCTTAGGCAGTCCCTGAACTTTTCAGGGCGCATGTACGATGTGGCGCTGTTATGGACGGCCCTGGATTTTATGCCCGAAGCGCTGGTTGCGCCTGTGGTCGCGCATCTGTTTGCTTCGATGAATCCAGGCGGGCAGGTGCTGGCGTTTTTCCACACGAGGATGCAGGGCGAGGAGACAGTGCGCTGCCGTTTTCACCTGACCCCGGGAGACGATGTGGATGTGCAGTTGGCGCAGCCGTTTCCCATCCAGCGCGCATTTACCAACCGCAGCATTGAACGGCTCTTTGCAGGCTGGCCAGGTCACCGCCAGTTTCTGGCGAAGGACAGCGTCTCTGAAGTCATCATGACGCGGTAGCGTTTTGCCGACGCGGAGACAGCGAAGGGAGGAATCATGAGCTTATTGAAGGGAACGCGGATCACCTGGCTGGGTCACGCGACCGTGTTGGTTGAGACCGCGAAAGGAACCAGGATACTGATCGATCCATTCATCGCGCAGAATCCAAGCTATCCGAAGGACCATGTGCTGCCGGAAAAGATCGATACCATTCTTTTGACTCACGGCCATGGGGACCATATTTCGGACGTAGCGCCGGTTGCCGCAAAGCATGGTTCAACGGTGGTTGCGATCTATGAGCTGGCATCGTATGTCGCAGGCAAGGGAGTGGAGCGCACGATCGGCATGAACCTGGGCGGTACCGTGCAACTGGACGATGTGGCAGCCACGATGGTGGATGCCAGGCATTCGTCAGGCGCGCAGGATGAGCATGGAACGCACTATGTGGGCGTGGCTGCGGGCTATGTGCTGACGATTACCGATGGCCCGGTGCTCTATCATGCCGGGGATACGGCTGTCTTTGGAGACATGAAGCTGATCGGCGAGCTATACGGGCCCAAGGTGGCAATGCTTCCGATCGGCGGCCATTTTACGATGGGACCGAAGGAAGCAGCGCGGGCCACGCACTTACTGCAGCCAGAAATGGTGCTACCGCTGCACTTTGGTACATTCCCACCGCTGAAGGGCACACCTGAGGAACTGGCTGCGTTGGTGGATGGCAGCGTGAGGGTTGTGCAATGGGTACCGGGGGGAACGGTTGAATAAGCATTGGGCCGAGCAAGGGAAACGGTACGGAAGATAGGTTGAGATAGGTCTGGGCCTATCTTCCGTACCGTAGTTCCAGTTACTTCGCAGCGGCTTTCTTCTGCTCTGCCCAGCGCCGCTTGACGGCCTCGGCAATGCGTTTGCGCCCTTCAGGAGTCAGATTCCTCTTCTTCTTGATGGGCTTCCTGGTGGCAGGCGCTGCCGCGGCCTTCTTGGGCGCCTTCGCGGATCCACCGCTCAGCAGGGAACGCGCTTGTTGCAATTGAGCGATCTCCCGATCTATCTGTGCCAGAATCTCCGAAACTCCCACACTTCCTCCTATCAGGTACTCATGAGTGGCCTATCCCCATGTGTCTAGGTCGACAACTGCGCAGGAATTAACCACTTGTCCAGGGAACACGATACGCAACTATAAACTCTTTTACAAACAAAAAGAAGCGAAATGTTACTGACGAGGCATGGATTCAATTGAAAATCCCAGTAAGAGAAGCAGGGGCGCCGTTGGATGAGCGCAGGAGAAGCTATGCGGCGGCCACAAGACTGAAGGAAGCAGAGATAGCGTTTGAGGCAATACCGGCGCGGCTCAGCAATGCATGCGCGCCAATCCGGATAGTGCGCAGAGACTCATCTTTGTACCGGGCGGAAGCTGAATGCCGGAATCGTGGCCGGAAAAGAAACGCCGCTCTATCGGTGTAGCTTCAAAGTGCCGGGATGGAAGAACCACATGCCTGCAGTCATCGTGATAGCGGGGTACTTCTTATTGACTTGAGGGATGGCTCGCCGCATCGAGTTAAAGAGACGACTCAGCGCGGGTTCTTGGGTGGTGGCGGGGTTTGCGCGGGCGCGGGAGAGGGGGCTGGTGCGCTCGACAGTGGCTGGCCGCCGATCCGCAAGGTGGCGGGCGAGTCGGCCGCGCGGTAGTTACGCAGGTCGCGGAGGATTTCCACCTTCTCGCGCGCATACTGGCCGGCCAGGCGAGTCAGTGCATAGGTGATGATGTCGCTGTGGTGCAGGTCAGGCACGGAGGGATCGCGGCGCATGTTCAGCCATAACCGGTGAACCAACTGCACGTCGTCAGGACTTAGGGCGGGAGCGTGCGGCCCGATGTAAAAGACCTTGACCGCACCGCCGGGATCGATGACATAGAAATTGAACTGGCGCTTTGGCTCGGGCAGCGCTTCCCATGCCTGTCCCATGTGAAAGGCCTGATCTTCAGCGGTCATTTTGTTTGAAACTCCGGAGACGACGGAGTCCATTTCCAGCGCGTTTGCGCCTTGCGCCAATGCGGCGAAGACGTCGCCGGCGGGAACCACCAGGAGCGAGACTTTCTTGCCGAAGCTTTCAGCAACGGAAACAGCCTTGGTAAAGAGCATCTGCTCATGTTCGCTGAAACTCTGTTCCTCGGCGTTGAGATATTCCGGTCCGCCCACGCCCATCATGCGCACGCTGATGACCACCACGTCCTGCTCTTCGGTGCTGGTGCGGGAGAGGATCCACTTGAGCGCGAAGGGGTTGGTGGCGTCGCGCATGGTGACCATGACGCCGCCGGGGCGGATGGCCGCCGACTCGCTGCTGATGGTGTCCTGGTGCTCCAGTTGGAAGTGGTCCCGCATCTGGCGCGCGGTGATGGCATGCTTGCGCATGTTCTGGCGTTCCGAGATGCTGAAGATGACGAAGAAAGCCGCGGCAAACACGATGCCGCTGACCGTAGCAACCGACTTGGTGAAAAGGTTGACGATGGCCACCGAAAGCAGGACCAGAAAGACCGAGAGAAGTCCGATGGGAAACTCGGTTTTTCCGATTCGGATGTTCGGAGGCACTTTCCATCCGCGCTCGCCATGATATTTCCAGCGCAGCACCAGCATGGCCAGGCTGTTGAAGGTGAACGACCAGATGACGCCGAAGGCATACGCCTCGCCCAGGGTGATGACATTGCCGCGGCTGGCGATGATGGTGATCATCTGGAGGATGCAGACCAGGTTGATGATGCGGTAGCTGGTGCCGAACTTGATATGCGGCTTGCGGAACCAGTCGGCCAGCACGCCGTCTTCGGCCACGCGCATCAACACGCCGGTCGACCCGATCATGGAAGTGTTGATGGCGCCGGAGAGAATCAGAAATCCAACGAGCACCACGAAGACGCGGAAGACGATGCGCCAGAACATGGGTCCTACCATGTACATGGCGAGCCCGGCGATCAGGTTGTCCTGGTAGATGTGGGTGCGCTGCCATGTGGGAATGAGCATGGAAGCCAGCAGCGTGGCGCCGCCGGTAAAGACCAGGCTATAGATGGCGATGACGATGGCCGCGCGCTTCAGGTTTTTGAGCTTGGGATGCTCGATCTCGCGATTGACCTGGGCCAGGCTCTCCTCGCCGCTCATGGCCAGCACGGAGTGGCCGAAGGCCATGAGAATGCCGAACAGTCCCAGCAGCGGCAAGCCTCTGCCTTTCAGAAAGCCCAACGCCTCGTTACTGAAGTGGAGGTTAGCGGGAACCGGCGCCGGCGGCAGGTGAGAGCCCTTCATGATCACCGAGAAAACGCCCCACGCCAAAAGGATGACCACCATCACGGTTGTGATCTGCATGACGCGCAGAGCCTTGCCGCTGGACTCTTCAATGCCCTTGATGTTTGCCCACCAGTAATAGATTGTGACCACCGCCGCGAAGACCGCTGCGGTATGGTTCATATCGAACTGGAGTGGATTGTACTGCGCATCCATCAGAGCGGGCGGGAGCCAGTGCCACTGATTGGCGACCGTCATCAGCTCGTTCATCAGGCCGGTAATGTATAGTCCGGCCGAAACACCGGAGATGGGCCCGGTAAGAATGTAATCGAACATCAGCGCCGAGACGCTGAGCTTGGCAAATGTGCCGCCGAGGGCCTCTTTAACGACGCGGTAAACGCCGCCGCGGGTGAACATGGAACAGCTCTCGACGTAGACGGCGCGCACCGCAAAGCTGAACAGCATGATGGCGAGAATGAACCAGGGAGCGGCCGCGCCGACCGCGTGTTCAGCGATGCCACCCGCGTAGAAGGCCGAAGATCCCAGATCGCAGAGAACAACAGCCGCGGCGCGCCAGAAGGAGATGAATGTGAGCATCACGGAAGATGCCACAATGAGCCGGACGCGGTTTGAAGGTGGGGCTACGGTCGTTCGAGTGGTTGCCATCGCGGGGTTCCGGCGCTACCGCCGGGTTGCTAGCGTCGAACGAGCGCATTAATCGCCCGCCCTGCGGTGAGTCTATGTCCGAATCGAGCGAGAGTCAACACAAAATGGAGGGGCAGCGCCAGGGCAGGAGCGGACAACTCACTTCTCATCTTTACCAAACAGCTCTTTTCCATCCTCAACGAAGCTGATGAGGACGACGACGGTGGATCCCACCAGGCCGACGAGAAACATCCAAGTGAGCAGTTTTATGGCAATGACGGCGAACAGCATAGGCACGATTGTAGCGCGTTTCGTTCCGCATTAGCAGTGTTTGTGCGCAAAGGTCTGCTGTGCGCGTTCATGCCGCAACGAGCCGAATACGATAGACTTTGGCCTGTATGCCGCCGAGAGCCGGAAAGCAATGGATGTTGTGGGCCGCAGCCGTGTTGTCGGCCGGGTTGCTGGAGTTGCCGTTTCCGCTGGCGGGGCCGCTGCCCGTCTGGCGCACGATTTTCGCCTGGTTTGGCCTGGTTCCGCTGCTGTGCGCGATGCTGTCAAAGGCCGGAACGGACGAGCCGAGGCCGCTGCGCCGAGCCTTTCTGCTGGCGTATCTTTGTGGCGTGCTTTGGTACGCGGGCAACTGCTACTGGGTGCGCGATGTGATGCTCCAGTATGGCGATATGCCGGCGCTTGCGCCTACGCTTTTGCTGGCCGGCTACAGCATGGTCCTGGGACTCTATTTTGGCTTCTTCGGCCTGGGCGTGGCATTGGTGAAAAAGGCGACGGGGAGCACGCGGTGGGCGCTGGCCGTTGCGCCCGTGCTGTGGGCTGCGCTGGAACTGGCCGCAGCGCGCATCACCTCCGTTCCGTGGGATCAACTGGGCTACTCGCAGGTTGATAACACGCTGGTGAACCATCTCGCCCCGTGGACCGGCGTGTATGGGATCAGCTTTGTGCTAGTCGCTGTGAATGCGCTGATCGCCGGCGGGTTGCTGCTGGACCGGTGTTCGGGTAGGCGCCCGTGGGGAATTGCCGGTGCGCTGCTGCTGATGGGCGGAGCGGCGGGATTGCTGGTTGCGCCGGAGAGGCCGGTGGCGACCGCAACCGCAGTTTTGGTGCAGCCGAACCTGGATGTGGCCGGCGACAATCGCTGGTCGAAGCCTGGCGATTGGGACCGGCATATTGCGGAATTTACGCGCCTGGCCGGGGATCAGTGCAAGACGTACATCGCGGGGATTCCGCAGACCGGCGCGTCGAATGGCGAGATTATTTGCCCGCCGTATCCCACGCATCCCGATTTGATTGCATGGCCGGAGTCGCCGGCGCCGTTTGAAGAGGCAGACCCGCGCTTTCAGCAGGCAATGATTGGTATCGCGCACGCAGAGGATGCGCCGATGGTGGTGGGGAACATTGGCGCGGACTTTTCGACCGAAGAACAGACGTGGAATTACTATAACTCCGCCGTTGTCATCAATGCGGATGGAGCGCGCGTGGGCCGCTACGACAAAATCCACCTGGTTCCCTTCGGCGAATATGTTCCGTTTCAAAAGCTGCTTTTCTTCGCACGCAAGCTCACCGGCAAGGTTTCGCGCTTCACGCCGGGTGACGCGCGCAAGGTATTCACGCTGAAAGGTCATCGCTACGGAATCTTCATCTGCTATGAGTCGGTTTTCGCCGATGAAGTGAGGGAGTTTGCGAAAAATGGAGCGGAGGTGCTGGTGAACATCAGCGACGACGGCTGGTATGGAGACACCAGCGCGCCGTGGCAGCACCTGAACATGGCGCGCATGCGGGCCATCGAAAACCGGCGCTGGATTTTGCGCGATACGAATACCGGCATAACATCGGTCATCGACCCCTATGGAACTGTGCGGCAAAGCATTCCGCGGCACAAGGCCGACGCGCTGCCCGCCGAGTATGGCTTCCGCGACGACCTGACCTTCTACTCGGCGCACGGCGACGTGTTTGGGTGGGCCTGTGTTATCGCGGCTTTGTGGCTAACGGGCTGGGCGGTTAGGAAACTCTTACTTGCCAGAAATAACCAAGTAGGTTAATATAATCATGGAGAAGCGAACTCCGCACTGTAAGTTGTCACGCGTAAAGGCGCTGATCGAGGCAGGTAAGGTGAGACCTACGCACACTGCGCGTACGACCGCCGCTCTCCTCGGTTTCGATTTCAAGGGAATGATAGCCGTGGTTGCTTCATTGACCATGAAAGATTTTTACAAGTCCATGACCACTTATGCCGATCACCGGATATGGCAGGATGTGTACCATCCCCAGACCAGTGTCGGCTCCGTCTACCTCAAGTTGACCGTCACCGAGGACGTGCTGATCGTCTCGTTCAAGGAGTTATGACCATGAAATGCCCTATTTGCGGCGCGGCCGAGTTGATCCACGATACCCGCGACATCCCTTTTAGCTACAAGGGCGAGACTNNCGCAAGAAGCTCGCGCTCGACCAGCGCGAAGCAGCAGAGATCTTCGGCGGCGGCGTCAACGCCTTCTCCCGCTACGAGACCGGCAAGACGAAGCCTCCGCTGGCGCTGGTCAAGCTGCTGAAGGTGCTTGATCTTCATCCGGAGCTGCTGGAGGAGGTCAAGGTGGCGTAGCTTAGAAGGGATGGGGAGCAACCCGACTGGAGCATGATATGTCAGATGGAGTGCGTGTTTGGGCTGTCGGCGAAAGCGATTCCTTGAAGGAAATGGAACTCTCGAAGTTGGATTACGAGGAACGAATCGAAGACTGGATATGCAACAACGTCTCGGTTCTCGTTCCTGACGACTCCGGCCTCTTGGTAATTGGACGCCAGGTTAAGACCATCTTCGGCGGGTGGATCGATTTGCTTTGCATAAACGGAGACGGGGATCTTGTGATTGTCGAACTCAAGCGCGGCCAGACCCCTCGCGAGGTCACGGCTCAGGCCCTCGATTACGCCTCATGGGTGAAGGATCTTACGTTGCAACAGGTAGAGGGGATTGCAGCTGAGTATTTGAAGGGAAAGCTCCTCAAAGATGCGTTTGAGGACACCTTCGATAAGGAATACTCAGACGTTATCATCAACGGCCAACACTCGATCAAAATTGTTGCGTCGAAGATCGATGACAGCACCGAGCGCATCATCCGTTATCTATCCGGCAAGGGAATCGCAATCAACTTTGTGCGGTTCCACCTTTTCAAGTCCGCGGAGGGTAAGGAGCACCTGGTGAGAACATTCGTGGTTCCGCCCAGTCAAGCTGAGGAAGATTCCCGGAAGGCTGGGAGAGTCAAGCCGCCGCACAGAACTCTCCAGGACAAGCTCAATGATGAATCTATAGTCGAGGTCGTGCGAGAGTTTTTGGGGCAACGCCTGTCCGATCCGAAGCAGAATTTGAACAAATCAAAGCGTGCTTTGTATTACCGCGTTTCTGGCACTTTGCGTTTTATGGCTAGAGCGAGAAAATCGTGGGTCAATGTAATTCAGAAAGGTCGATTTGCGAATGACGAGGCATTCTGGCGCGATCATCTGTCGGACAAATGGATCGGACTCCGTCGAAATGCAAATGATCTCAGCTTTGCCCTAAGTACCAGAGAAGATTTCAAGTTCTTCCAGGACACGATGGAACAAAAGATCGCTGGACTTAACTGGTCGTCAGCCGAGGCTGCAGGAGACGAAGGAGAAGAAAACGAGGATGAAGTCCAGTAATTCGACCGTTTTGAGTGTTCGGAGTACCTATGGCCGCAATCCAACCCCTCACGCCCCAGCGTAAGCCTCAACTTCCCGCTCAATCGTTTTGCTCAGTTCAAGCCGAGCCTTTGATAGGTCGTGCATCTGCTGAAGGTTGAGCCAGAATTCCGGGCTGTTGCCAAAAGCCCGCGCTATCCAGTCTTCACTACCAGACCTCTAAGTCGAACCCGCGATACTCGCGAATCAGCTCGAAGTCGGCGCGGTTGGTGGTAATCAGCGTTGCGCCATGGGAGCGGGCGGTCAGCGCAATCAGCAGATCGAAGTGCAGATCGCGCAACTTGGCAGGCTCGAAGCCCTTGTCTGCCCGGATCGCGGCAAGAATCTGACCCGATTCAAGCCAGTTCTTCTCCGTTGGAGTGAAGATGGGGTGGTTTCGTTCAAGCGCGTGGAGTATCTTGTGGTCAACTGGCGAAGTGGCGCCACGCCAAAGTTCCGCAAGGACGACCGAGGAGGTTCTCAGTACGCCCTTCAGTTCGGCGATACGCAGACTATGACGTCCGGTTCGGAGATCGTCAACTATAACGGAAGAGTCAAGAATAAAAAGCTCACTCATCGTATCCGGCGAAAGTGGCCTTGCCCTCGTATTTCTTCATCAGGGCTTTGAAACGCTTCAGGCCAACGATCTCCCTCAACGCCAGGTGCACAGCCTCGGTGCGCGATTTGACGCCCAGGGCGCGCACGGCTTCATCGGCCAGCTTCGTATCAAGTCGAATGGAAGTAATTGCTGTACTCATATTTCTCTCCTCGTGTATTACAAATTACACCGCGAATATATACAAATGTCAAGCGCAATATGAGCCGGAAGCCTCGGCGGCCGCGTTTGGGATCGGGGATGAACTCGCACTTCCCTTGGAAGGCGGTCGCAGTTAAAGCAACCGGCCTGGTGAACCTATCCGGTGTTATTCTGGTTTAGGCAAGCAGAAAACAGCCTCAGAATCCAAATCAAAGTCAGGTCATAAGAGCAAAATATGTCATCGTTGAACGATCTCGAATTTACATATGCTCCGGTGCGCGATCAAGTGCGCGACCTGCGGGAGTATCTTTGACCCTGC
>PMWR01000150.1 GCA_003166055.1 Acidobacteriaceae bacterium | reverse complement strand
TACCACACCACGGCGTTCAACTTTCCCTGCGCCTCCTTCGCGCTTGCTGGCCTCAGATACCTCATAGTCGAGGCAATGTCCTTGTGCCCGGCGTACGCCTGAACGGTCCTCAAATCGATTCCATTTCGAAGCAGGGTGGTGATGTAGGATCTGCGGAATTTGTGCAAGGTGAACGATTCGCATTCGCGCCGCTTTGACTTGCACCCCTCGCACAGTCCGCAATTCAGCTTGGCCCTCCGCGCCAGCGTCTTCAGCGCAAACAGCAACTTTGTATTCGGGTTGCCGTTCTTGGTGCCAAGAATGAGCGACTTCCCGCCGTGTTGCTCCTTCCACGCCTTCAACTCGTCGAGCACGTCGTCGGGAATTGGCACGAACCTCTGTTCATGCGTTTTCACGCGGAAGTTCCACCGGGGCTTCCCCTGGACTCTGAGAGTCTTCTCAGTGAAGTTAATGTCCGAGAACTCCAGGTGCATCAATTCCTGGTCGCGCAGCCCGCACTTCAGCGCCAGAAGAATCGCCATCTTCATGTATGGACCGGCCTCAGCCAAGATTGTGCTGATTTCGTCGCTGGTGTAGATCGTCGGAAGTGTCTCTTCATACTTCGGGACCGGTGGCAGGATGGTCTTGTCGATGCCGGCAAAGCGAAGCCACGAAGTCAGGCGCTGGTGTTTGTTGGCCACTGTCCGGTCAGAGCAGCCGCGCTTCCGGAGCGCGGTGTGGAACCTGAAGATGTCGTCACGGGTGATCTCATCGACGTACGTCTTCCGATTAAGCAGCTTCCTGAACTCCTCATTCACCAGTCGAGCCTGGTCGGCTGCTTCCATTGCGCCGCGCTGTTGCGCGTCTCGGATGTAGGCGGCGGCTGTCTTGGCCAGCGTCTTGCGGTCATCCTTGTCGACAAACGTCCCGCCGGCGCTCTCGGCGGCGCTCTTCGCCGCGGTCTTGCTTGGACTCTTTTCAAGCTTCTTGCGCTCGGCATCAGCTTCCGTTGCGCCGCTCTTGAAGGGTATGTATTTGGCCTGCCGATCCTCGTACAGGCGAAGCTCATAGGCGGGGCTAGCGAACTCCACCTGCTGAGCCCCGACCTGTGCGTACCCTGGGCGGATGCGCCCGTTGCCCCCGTAGGCGGCAGGCAGCCGCCTCCACTTCCCGTCTACCTTCACACGCAGCGTCACGATGACGGAGCGCTCTTTCGTTACGGTTGCCATGCTTTCAAGCCCCCTACAGCCATTTTAGCATGACAACCGCATGACAACGCTTCACATACCGCGTATTTACTGAGTCTCTTACGCATTTACAGAGAATCCCACTCTCTCCGCCAGAAACACATCCACCTTATTGATTCTAAAGATGGTACTACGCACAATAATCGAGTTGCACGGATTAACTCCAGCTACCCTGGTCACTCAAGTACTGTCGAATTGCCCCTTTTCCGGCCAAAAACGATAGCATGGAAGTGGACCGAATCGGCTATGTGGGATCAGACTAGCGGCGATGAGCGAGTACACATGCTTCGGGCTACCCCCCATCGCTGCTGCGACAACGTCAGCATCGCACATCCGAGGGAAGGGTGAGTTCGAGTTGTCAGCCCGGACCCACGCATCCGTTTCCTTTTCTTCGGCTTTGTGCAAGCGGTACCTGAATTGACACCAGGTCGATATTTTGGCGCCGTGCCTCTCCCGGACACCGATTCGATGTACCCATCAGCAAGATTCGGATGGCTGGTAAGAAAAACTCGCAGGCAGTTACCACTTGCGAAGGGCCGAGCCCCCTATCCGATTCCGCGATTCTCGGTCAGTCACCCTTACCCGGTTCACCCAAACTCAACCAGCCCTCCTGCAGATAGAGCGGATCACCGGAGATACCCGTGCTTGCACTCACAAGATCAGTGCCGGCAACGATGGCCCTGCGGCCTCCGTCCGTTTCATTCACAACGCGCACCCAGTTCCAGGCGCCCTTCTGTTGTCCGGGCAGCGGCAGCGGCAGGGCCACTTTCCCGTTCTCGTCGGCGGGAGGCTTTTCCCGGGTGAGAACCGGCGCAACCAGGAATGTTACAGCTATCCTGGCGAACGCGTTTTTGATTGCTTCGGGAGGCAGCGACTGGCTCTGGGAAGGCGCGTATCCCGCGGTCACCACGACGTCTGTCCGAGGATCGACGAGCATGGTCAGCACGTGTCTCGGCTCCGCGGTCGTGAGCTGGATGGTATGCACCTTGCTCAGGTCGATCCCGGCAACCGTGTCCCTGGGAACCGCGATCGCTCTGAACTCCGCAAATCGCTCCTCTCCCTCATCTCTGCCCTGATAGAAACCGACAAGCCCGTCGTCCGGGTCGCTGACCACGCCAAGCACCACGGGATATTTGACATCTTCATGATGGTTGGTGGTGCGTTCGATGAGAGGATTCTCATCATTCGCGGAGGATTGGGCCACGCGAAAGTCCTGCTCAAACGCCGCCCACGTTTGGTTCACGGCGGGCGGGCCAATCAGGTTCAGCTTGAGCGAAGCCCTGACCAGTGACAGCCATCACAACGGGGGGGGTACCGCGAGCATAGACTCTTCATCGTCTCCAGCAGGGCTCCGTCGCGGTAATGTGCCCCCCAGCACGACCTTATCTGGACACCTTACCAAGAATGAATGTGGCGGAGCGGCCATCAACGGATCTGTGCAGGGGTTTCCAAGCCAAGCCAAGCCGCGCCGGCCGATGAGGTGTGCGGTCATGTTTGCAACTTTGCCAGTGTTGCGTCTGCGGGTTCTGCTCGTCGCAGGACTCATCGCTGTAACGTCTTTATCGGTTCATCAGGTGGCGAACGCCCAAACAACTGCTGCAAACGAATGGACCTGGATAGGCGGAAGCAGCACGATCCCGAGCAGCGGAATAACGCCCGGAGTGTACGGCGCGTTGGGAACGCCTGCCGCCGGAAACGTCCCCGGAAGCCGGGGTGCCGCGAGCAGTTGGACCGACACCGGCGGCAATCTCTGGCTCTTTGGGGGAGACGGCTTTGATGCCAATAGCAATAGGGGCAGTCTCAACGACCTTTGGGAGCTCAATCCCTCCACGAACCTATGGGCGTGGATGGGCGGAAGCAGCACGCTCATCGATTATTCTGGCCGACCGGGAGTGTACGGCATACTGGGAACGCCTGCCATCGGAAACATCCCTGGAGGCAGATATTACGCGGACAGTTGGACCGACAGCAGCGGCCATCTCTGGCTCTTTGGGGGCTATGGCTACGATGCCAACGGCAATCAGGGCGATCTCAACGACCTTTGGGAGTTTAACCCTTCCACGAACGAGTGGGCTTGGATGGGCGGAAGCAGCACGGTACCCTGCACTACAGGTTCTTGTGGCCCGCCTGGAGTATACGGCACGTTGGGAACGCCTGCTGCCGGAAACATCCCCGGAGGCCGCGCTCCCGCTTCAAGCTGGACCGACAGCAGCGGCAATCTCTGGCTCTTTGGGGGCGAGGGCTACGTTAACGGAAATAGTGTCTTGCTCAACGACCTTTGGGAGTTCAATCCCTCCACGAGCCTATGGACCTGGATGGGGGGAAGTAGCTATTTGTTTCCGCCCGGAGTGTACGGCACGTTGGGAATGCCTGCCGCCGGAAACATCCCCGGATGCCGGGATAACGCGGTCCGATGGACCGACAGCAGCGGCAATTTCTGGCTCTCTGGGGGCCATGGCTGCGATGCCAGCAACAATGAAGGCTATCTCAACGACCTTTGGGAGTTCAATCCTTCCACGGACCTATGGGCGTGGATGGGGGGAAGCAGCAC
>PMWR01000300.1 GCA_003166055.1 Acidobacteriaceae bacterium | reverse complement strand
CTTCACCCGTCGCCAAACATAAGCAACCACCACCAGCCCAGCCGCAGCCGCCAAATACGGCCCCGGCGTGCTCGACATCGGCGTCGTCCCCATAAAGTCGGCCTGCGGTGTATGGTGCAGCGGCCCCACGTACCACCACGCCGTATACAGTGCCTCAAAGAACTTGCGGCTCCCCGTCGTCACACCCAGCGCCAGGGCCAACGCCGGAATGAACAGCGCGCCCGCGGCCCACGCTCCCAGTCCCGCAAAGTCGCGCGCCACCAGCAGATGAATGCCAAGCCCGCCGCCAGTAATCGCGGCCACCAGCACCCCCGCCGCATACGTCGCCAGCAGTTGTCGCGGAACCGCATGCGGCGCCGAGAAGATGAGCGACCCGGTCGAGAAGAGCTCCTCCCTCGTGCCCAGTTGCGACCAGATCAGCATCGGCCACAGCCACGCAAACACAATCACTCCCGAACGAGCCGACTCCAGCGGCGAAAACAGGCACCCCAGGAACGCTCCCGCCGCGCCCGCATACCACCACCACGCATGTCCTCGCAGCAGCAGCTTCAACTCCGCCGCCACCAGCGCAAAGAATCGCGTTCGCACTTCGGTTCGCACCAGCGGCGCAAGATGCGCAGCCGACGCCTGCGGCCGCGCTCCATTCACCAGGCTCCCTACAGCAAACTTCTCTTGAAGCAGCGCCTGCGCCTCGCTCCCGTGCGCCGCCTTCGGTTTCTTCTGCGCGAACCACCCCGCCCGCGCCGGATCGAAGCGGTCAAAGAACAGCGCGGCCAGCAGCGCAAGCGCCGCGGCCAGCGCCAGCACCATCCCCCGGCTCAGCAGCAGCGCAGGCGTCCATACGAGCCCCATCCACAAAAATGTCTTCGTCGCCGGGTGCAAATTCCCGAAGCTGAATTCCGCGCCGCCGTTGTAGTTTGGATCGAGCGCGTTCACCTGGTTCTGCATCTGGCTCATCACCGAGAGCAGCCCCGTGTAATCGTTGTACGGCGATATCACGTGGTGCGCTGTTTTCTGGTCTATAGTGCTCGCGCCAAACGCAATAAGTGCTATCCAGAGAAAGAAGTAGAGAATGTTCCCCACCCCTCCGCGCAGCACCGGCAGGCTCTCAAACAAAACGGCCAGCGCCGCCGTCACCGCCAACGCGCTCAGCCCGAACACCAGCACCGGAGCCTCCAGCGCAAGCAGATCGATCTGCGCATCGCCGCGATGAAAAATCTGAATTACCAGCGCCGCAAGCCCCAGCACCAGCACCATTGCTCCGAGCACCGCAAAATTGCTGAGCGTCTTGCTGATTGTGTAGAAGCTCTTGCTGATCGGCGTGGTCGCCAGAATCTGCCCCACTCGCGTCTGCCGGTCGCGCTGAATCGCATTCTTGACGATGTAAAACCCCACCAGCGAGAGATAAAACGAACCCACCAGCCCGATCACCGCCCCCAGCCACGCCGAGTTGTCCACGCCGCGATACTTGTCCAGTTGCAGCGTCATCTGCCCTGAATAAACCGCATAGCCCAGGTAGATTGAAAACGCCATCGTCACCAGGAAGCTGTAACGCCGCACGCGCTCCAGAAAGTCTGCCCGCACCATGTGGTAAAGCGCGCGTCCGCTGCTCATGGGCGCTCTCCCCGATGCTGCGACAAGCAGTAGAGATAGGCGTCCTCAAGATTCGGCGCAACCGCCTTCGCTCCCACCGGCGGCGCGTCTCCCAGCACCCGCACATGCACGCCGTCGCTGCGCCGCGTTGTGCTGCTGATCAGAAACTTCTGCTTCGCCGCATTCAGTTCCGCGCTCGAAACCACCCACTCCCACACCTTGCCTTCCACTTGCTGCAGCAGCGCCTCCGGCGTTGCGTGCGCCACCAGTGTGCCCTTCGCAATCAGCGCAATGTCGGTCGCCGTTGCCTCCACGTCCGAAACAATATGCGTTGAAAGAATCACGATGCGCTCGCCGGAAAGATCCGAAAGCAAATTACGAAACCGCACCCGCTCTTCCGGATCGAGCCCCGCCGTTGGCTCATCCACAATCAGCAGTTGCGGATCGTTCAACAGCGCCTGCGCAATCCCCACCCTCTGCTTCATTCCGCCAGAGAAGCCTCCCAGCGGCCGCTTGCGCACTTCGCTCAGATTCACCAGCTCCAGCAGCTCGTCGATGCGCCGCGCCCCCGTTGCCGCATCCAGACCCTTCACCGCCGCAAGATATTGCAGAAACTCAGCCGCGCTCAAATTCGGATACACGCCAAAATCCTGCGGCAGATACCCCAGCACCGACCGCAGCACATTCGGATCTCGCCCCACATCGGCACCATTCCACAGTACGTGCCCCTCGCTGGTTTTGGTAATCGTTGCCAAAATGCTCATCAGCGTGGTCTTGCCCGCGCCATTCGGACCCAGCAGGCCCAGCACTCCAGGCTTCAATTCGAGACTGAATCTGTCCAGCGCAAGGACGCCCCGGCGATATCGCTTCGAGACCTCCTGAATCTCAAGTTTCACGCATCCTCCACGTTCATCGCGTCCAGATGCACTTTACGCATTCCCCGCGCATAAGTTCCCCTGCACCTCGCAGACCAACCCGCGCCGGTTCCGATTTGAATAGCAGCCGCGCTATCTCGAAGCTCATATCGACAACAAAGGCGGGTGCCACATGAACACACGCGGGTGCCCCATCCTTGCGATTTTTCCTTTCGCTCGGGTGGGAAGCCACAATGTTCGATCATTCCACCTCCAACCCACCAACAGAAACCCCGTGCCCCATCCATGGGACGTCTTTTTCTGTCCGATGGGTGGGAGCCCGTAGAACTCCATGACGAAGTTGTTTTTGTTGAACGTACAACCTTGTTTCTAGGAGGAAAATCGTGAAACCCGCGCCAGTCGCAGTTCTTCTATCGGTCATCATGGCACTCAGCGCGTCCGCCACTCAAGCCGCTGCCCAATCGTCCAGCAAATTCACGCCCATCGCCGGCTTCAACCTGGTTGCTCCCGGCACAGGCTGGGCGGCCTCATCCACTCATCTCTATTGGACCGCCATCAATGGCCGCCGCTGGTGCGATATCACGCCTCCGCGAGCATCCGAGGACGAGCCCATTCAACTCGCACACTTCACTAATCGGCTCCATGGATGGGCTCCGCTCATCAATGCGGTAGAGAATCAGCCTGCCTCTCTCGAAATCGAAACCACCAACAACCGCGGTGTATCGTCGAAACTCGTTACAGTCGACCTATCGCGCACTCCGATCGATCCTGCCGTGCCGCCGTCGATTGATTCCATGAGTTTCAGCGACAATACGCATGGATGGATTCTCATCAGTACCTCATCCGCCGGCGTTCGCAACGGCGTCCTTGTCGTCACCGCCGACGCGGGCAGGCACTGGCGCGTCCTCCGCTCTTTGCCCATGGATGGAAACATCAGTCTCAGCTCCGCGTCCAGCGGTGTGCTCACGGTTTCGAGCCCGAATGGCAACGCGCACAATCGAGCAGCGTCGAACGATATAATTCGCGCAAACGCGGCGTTGAAATTGAGATGAAGCGAATGAAGCGGTTCTGGCTGGCTGGGGCGATTTTGATTGGACTGATCCGGATGACGGCAACTGCCGCACCCACGCCCGGCCCGTGGGATCAGCCCGCGGCGAGCCTTGCCGAGCAAATCGCGGAGATTCTCGGCCCGGGCCAGGCACGGCTTACGATTCGCAACCTCTCCACGGTCCCCACTGAACGGATCCCTGCGATTCGGCGACTGCTTGAGCAGAATTTGAAGGCCCATGGAGTGCTCGCCTCCGGCGCAGAGAGCGCCAATACCATCCGTATAACTCTCAGCGAAAATGTNNCGGAAACAGGCTGTCCTCACCTCCAGCAATGAAGTGCTGGCCGCTCTCGAGACTGCAAGCGGCTTGGTCGTGATTGAGCCGGAGCGAGTCGTGATCTATGGTCATGCTGAGGACGGGTGGCAGGTGCGGAAGAAAATCGGAATCGGCCAGACAAAGCCCCTGGCGCGGGACCCTCGCGGCGGAATTCTCCCCAGCGCGGATGGTATGGGCTTCGAGGCATGGGTTGCGGGGATGGTGTGTAGCGGCAGCTCTCAGCCTCCGGGTGAGTGGACGGTACGCTGCCATGAGAGCGACGATCCCTGGCCGATCATGCTGGGAATGATCGTTCAGCCGTCTGCCGCGTCGAATCCAGCGTCTCTCAAGGCCTTCTACAATTCCGCGCGAAACTATTTCACCGGCGTAGTCACGCCAAGTCTCGGTGTCGATTTTCCGCCGTTCTACTCCGCCGCATTCGTCCCCCGCGCCGATGGAGTCGCATTGCTGATCGACGGCATCGATCGCAAAGTGCTGTTCTTCACCAATGGTGCTCTGAAATCCGTCTCTGGCACGCGCGACTGGGGCAGCGACTTTGCCACTCTCAACACTGGCTGCGGAGCGGGGACGCAGATCGTAGCCTCTGGCTCGGGAGAAGCAGCGACTGACAGCCTCCGCGCCTACGAGTTGCCCGGGCAGGAAGCCATTCCGGCCTCTGCGCCGTTAGCCATGGACGGAACGGTCACGGCGCTGTGGACTGCGCCGGATGAAAAAAGCATTTTCGCGGTGGTGCGAAGCGCAGCGAACAAATATGAGGTGGACCGTGTTACGGCAAGCTGCAATTAGTTGCGTTCTTCTGTCCCTGGCGCTGCCTGCGCTCGCGCGCAACCGCCCGCATTACGGCGGCACGATCCGCGTTGAAATCGAGGGCAATCCATCGCCGCCGAATGCTGCGAAGGGCAGCAGCCTGGCACGACGGCTTATCTTTGACGGATTGACGCGCATGGGTGCCGACGGAATGGTTCAGCCTGGGTTAGCGGTGCGCTGGACATCGGAGAATAACGACCATCGCTGGCAGTTCTGGCTACGTCCCGGAGTTCGCTTTCAAGACGGAGCCGCGCTGACCTCGACATCGGTCGAGTCCTCATTGACAGGATCGTGCGGCGCCGCCTGCCCCTGGACCGCGGTTCATGCCGTAGGCTCATCGGTCGTCTTTATCACGGATTCTCCCATGCCCAACTTGCCCGCTCTCCTTGCCGATGACGACTTTCTCATCGTCCGTGCCGAATCCATCAATGATCCCGGCGGCTCAATTCCTGGCCCGTTCATCGGAACTGGTGCCTTTCAGAGCGAGGGATTCTCCAATGGCATCTTGACCCTCGCCGCAAACGACTCGTGCTGGGAGGGCCGTCCCTTCCTCGACAAGATCGAAATTGAGGGCCACAGATCCATTCGCGATCAATGGCTCGACCTAAGTGTGGGACGCGCCGACGTCGTCGAGGTACCCGCGGAAGAGTTGCGCCACGCGCAACAGGAGCATCTTACCGTCATTCAGTCTCCGCCCATCGAACTGCTGGCGCTCGCGGTTGCCGACGCCGGCGCGCTTTCAAATCCCAACCTCCGCGCCGCCATCGCGCTTGCAGTCGATCGCAACTCGCTGTCCAATGTCATCTTTCAAAAGCAGGGAGAAATCACCGCCAGCCTCTTGCCTTCCGCGCTCACCGGCTATTCCTTTCTATTCCCCACCGAGCGCGATCTGAACAAAGCTCGCGAGTTGCGCGGCGGCCTCACCCCGCCCGCGCTCACGCTCGGCGCTGAGAACAGTGCTGCGATGCAGTTGGTGGCCCAGCGCATCGCGCTCAATCTCCGCGAAACCGGATTCAACGTGCAAGTAGCCGGAAATGGCGGACAGCAACATACCGATCTCTTCCTGTTGCGGCTGCCTCTGGCATCCGATGAACCGCAGGCGGCATTGGAGTCGCTGCTCCGCGAAGTCGGCGTTGCAACTCCAGTGCTCGAACAAACACCGGCGGCCCTATTCAAAACCGAGCACGAGTTCCTTGAAATGCACACGCTGATTCCATTGCTCTATCTTCCCCGCGCCTATGCCGTCGGTAGCCGCGTTCGCGATCTGCGTCTCAGCGCAGACGGCGTACCGCTGCTCGCCGCAGCATCACTGGAGGATGCGCAATGAGTCTCCGCCAGAAGCTGCTTCTGATGCTCTCGCTCACCGTAGCTGCCGCCGTTGCAGCAGTGACGTGGACGGTGCTTGTCCGCGTCCGCCTCGTCTTCGAGAAGCGCGATCAGGAAGAGACAGCGCTCTTCGTTAGCCAATTTCAGCGTGAGTTTCAGGAGCGTTCGACGGAGGTAGCCGCGACCGTGGACCGCATCGCAGCGAGCGAGCGGGTTCGGGCCATGGCCTTCGAACTGGTGCAATCAGGCGACGCATCTCCTTATTTGAACGAGGCCCAAACTCTCGCGCAGGATGCACAACTCGATTTCCTTGAGGTCGTCGGACCCGACGGCAACGTGGTCAGCTCCGCACAGTGGCCTGCGAGATTCGGCTATTCTGAGCCGGCAGCCGCGGCAACTGCGACAACTTTTCTCAAGCGCGAAGACCTGCCCGATGGAAGCACGGCGCTAGGCATCTTCGCGGTGCGCGCGATACGCGGCGCAGAGCCGGCAGTGAAGCTGATTGGCGGAAAGCGTCTCGATCAGACCTTTCTCGCCGATCTTCCCGTTGCGCCAGGAATGCAGGTAGGCCTTTACAGCGACACCGGATCAACCGCAAGTTCAGATCAAATCCAGGCCGTTGTGCCGCCCGTCGCTGGCCTTTCCACGTTCGATCCCAAACGATTGGTGAGCGCCGGCGGTCCTGTGGCCGGCGCCTCGCGGTATCAATCTCTCATTGAATCCGCGCGCCAGAGTGGCCAGCCGGCCAGTGGAATCCTCTATTTGACCGTGCGGCGTGAGGACAGCGTGAGCGCAACCGCCATTCCGCTGAAGAACGATGCAGGAAATGTGCTGGCGGTGCTCACCGTCTCCATCGCGCGCAGCAGCATGGTGGAGGCGCAACAGCATATTCGCGCAATCGCGTACGGCGTTGCGGCCGGAGGCATTCTGCTAGCCATCCTGTGCAGCCTCTGGATCGCGGCGCAGGTCTCGCGCCCCATCGAACAATTGGCCCACGCAGCAGAGGAAGTGGCCGCCGGAAACTGGGAGACACGCGTGCCGGAACGCGGTCGTTCTACCAGTAAGGACGAGGTCGGTGTGCTCGCCGCCAGCTTCAACCACATGACAAGTCAATTAGTCGGTCAGCGTGAGCGGCTGGTGCAGACAGAGCGTGTTGCCGCGTGGCGCGAACTGGCCCGCCGCCTCGCGCACGAGCTCAAGAATCCTCTCTTTCCTTTGCAACTCACAGTCGAAAACCTTGTGCGCGCACGCGAGCTTTCCCCAGCCGAGTTCGATGAGGTCTTTCGCGAGAGCACACAGACTCTCGGCATGGAGATCGCCAACCTCAAGACCATCATTGGCCGCTTCAGCGACTTCAGCAAGATGCCGCGTCCACAGTTGGAGCGCATCGACGCGAACGATGCAGTGCTGCGCGTGACGCTGCTCTACTTCCCGAGCTTGATTCGCACTCCGACGTCCAATGAACGCGAATCCACGGAAGAGTCCAAAGCCGGATCGAAAGTCAATTGCACGCTCGAGCTCGGACTCGACGAATTGTGGATTGATGCCGACCCGGAGCTTTTGCATCGGGCGCTTTCGAATCTCGTATTGAATGCAATAGACGCCATGCCTGACGGCGGCAAGTTGACCATCTCCGCAAAACCCAACGGAAATAACGCCGAACTCCGCGTCGCCGATACCGGAGCAGGCATGACCCCCGAAGAGTGCGAGCGCCTCTTCACCCCGTACTACACAACCAAACAGCACGGCACCGGACTGGGCCTGGCGATTGTGCAATCGGTTATCGCCGACCACGCCGGCACCATCGCGGTAGAAAGCGGGACAGGAAGCGGGGCCACATTTGTGATCACGCTGCCCATCGTGAGTGAGACAAAACCATGACCACCAAGGCAAACATTCTTATTGTTGACGACGAGGCCAATACGCTGGCTTCGCTATCTCGTGCCTTTCGGCTTGCGGGACACGAAGCAGTCGTGTGCGACAACGCTTCACGCGCCCTTGAACTGGCCCGTACGCAGCCATTCGACCTGATCCTCAGTGACGTAGTGATGCCCCACCGCGACGGCCTGGCCCTGCTTGAAGACTTGAAGACCGCGGGCGTGGCTGCGCCGGTGGTGATGATGAGCGGCCAGGCGCACATCGAGATGGCTGTTCGCGCCACGAGGCTGGGAGCCCTGGACTTTCTTGAGAAGCCGGTTTCCACTGAGAAGCTACTGGTCACCGTAGAAAACGCCCTCAGAATTACACGCCTGGAAACAGAAAACCACGACCTCCGCACCCGCGTCGGCAAACACACTTTGGTGTTCACCGGCACCACAATGAAGCGCGTAATGGCTCAGATTGAGCGCGTGGCTGCAAGCGAGGCGCGCGTCTGCATTTATGGCGAAACTGGCACTGGCAAGGAATTGGTAGCCCGCACACTGCATGAAAAGAGCCATCGCGCCGGCGGTCCCTTCGTGACGATCAATTGCGCGGCCGTTCCAGCGGAACTTATCGAGAGCGAACTGTTCGGCCACGAAAAAGGTTCGTTCACAGGCGCCGCGCAGCGCCACACCGGCAAATTCGAGCAGGCGCATCGCGGAACCCTTTTTCTGGACGAAATCGGCGACATGCCTGCTTCGATGCAGGCCAAGCTGCTGCGCGTGCTTGAAGAAGGCGAGGTTGAGCGCATCGGCGCCGACAAGCCCACCACCGTCGACGTGCGGGTTGTCGTGGCTACGCACCGCAATCTCGAGCAACTGGTCGAGTCCGGTGGGTTCCGGCGCGATCTCTACCATCGCGTTGTCGTATTTCCCGTGGAGCTGCCCCCGCTGCGCCACCGTCCTGAAGACCTGCCCGCGCTCGCAGAGCATTTTGCAAGGCAGGTAAGCGCGCAAAACGGCTGGAAGCCCGTTCCCATTGCCGCTGACGCCATCGATGAGCTCAAGCAGTACGCCTGGCCGGGCAATATTCGCGAACTGCGCAATGTCGTTGAACGCCTTTTGCTTCTTGCTGGAGATGTAGTAGATGCCGAAGCCGTCCGGCTCGCCCTGCCTGCTTCTCACTCGTCCCAAACGCCCACGTCGCCAAGTAACTCGATCCTAGATTCCGACAGTGCGCTCTCAGAGCGAGTGTTGGTATTCGAACGCGCCGAGGTCCTGAAGGAATTGGAGCGTCACAAACGGCACATCACCCAGACCGCCAAAGCACTCGGTCTCGAACGAAGCCATCTCTATAAAAAATGCCAGCAGCTCGGCATCGATCTCAAGAATCTTTGAGCCCTGGCTTGAGCGGTCCGTACACACGTTTCAACTCGCGGCTCCAGAAGTGCGTTGCCTCGTGCGATGCAAACGAGTAGTAGCGACACCGGCAAAATATGCAGCGCACCGGTCGCGAAGCGCGCCGCTCAAATGCGGCCGATGAGCACCAGCACAACAACAATCATCAGGATCAGCCCCACTCCTCCGGTCGGATAATAGCCCCAGTTCTTGCTATGCGGCCAATGGGGCAATGCGCCAAAGAGCGCAAGGACAAGAATCAAGATCAATACAGCTCCGATCATGATCCATTCCTCATTTCCCGACCTGGAACTGGGTAACGTAGTGCAGCAAGTCGAAAACCCTCAGCAGCCATATAACGACAAAAATAACCACGACGGCATTCAGAATGCCCTTAATCGATCCCTGCATAGGGATAAAGCGGTTGATCAGCCATAACAGAACGCCTACAACGAGAAGTGTGAGGACAACAGTGACAAGAGGCATATCGTCTTCTCCGGTTCATTGAGTGTGACGGGTGAAACTTTCCCGTTGTGCAACGTGTCGCGGAATACCGCCAACAGTGGAGCTGACTCTAACTCATGAGCCATCGGGTTGACTGCGGTGCCCGCTCTTCTTCATGGCTATTGTTTCAACCCGGTCCTGTAATATCTGTCCTGATTTGAACATCGCGGTGACCCTTCAATCGGCGCCCGATCAACCCAGCGTATAGTCAGGCCAGCTCAGTTCCGGCGATACAAGCTTCCTCATCAATCCGCGACACATTACGGATTCTGAGTGGTTGCTGGAAGTCCCTGAACAGGCTTGGTCGCATCTGTCGTGGAGAGACTCCCAGCCGGTGCCTGTTTACCCGGCGGTATTTCGGTACCCGCCGGGAAGATCAGAATTTGAATTGAGCCCCAACCGGCATCCATGTTCGCGCCCGTTTGCTTGCCCATTCCAAGTGTCTTAAGCTGGCTATCGTCGAAGCCGAAGTTCTCAACCAGGTACTCGCGAATCACCATGGCTCTTGCTTGAGTCAGGACCAAATCCTTCTGTGTGTCTCCCTCCATGCCGGTCGATGCTACGACCACCGCGAATCCGTACTGGTTTTTCGCCAGGAAATCACCGGCTTCTTTGAGAGCTTTCTGGTCTTTCAATTTCGCTGAATCGCGGCCGTCAAACATCTGTTTCGCGGAAAAGGTAAAGGTCTTTGAAGGCGTCGATTGCGGCAGCCCGTCGATGCTGTTTGCCGCCAGGGCGGACGAGTCTTCGTATCCCCGCTTCTTGAAGTAGCCGCTCAGGAAAAAGTTGTGCTTCAGGGCTTCCATGTCTTCCTGGAAGTCGGTAACGCCGGCCTCCGCATGGGTCACTGTGTCATTCAGGGTGCTTGTAGTTTGCTCCAGGTTGTTATACAACGCCTTGTCGTTAATCAGTTCTCCCACGGTCCCCTGGCCGTCATCGATTTTTCCGCTCACCGAATTCAAATGCGCCGTCGCTTCGGTAGCGTTCAACACCGCTTGCTGGCTGGTGTTGAGAATCTCGCTGGCCTTCTTTAGCATGTCTGACATGATCAGAGGCGGAATGCTCCTGATCGTGTCCCCGTTCTTTACGTCCGCTTGACCTGCTGACCCAAATGAAATGGCCATGTATTGATTGCCCAGCAGCCCTTCGGTTTCGATTGAAGCCAATGAGTCTTGCTTGATAATCTCGTGTGTCGACTTATCGAGGTCCATGATTACCGTGACCTTTTCGCCCGGCCCGTGCGGCAAATCAATGCTGCGCACGGTTCCGCTGTGAACGCCGCCCACCTGCACATCGGCGCCGGCCGACAGGCCTGCCACGTTGTCAAATTGCGCCTTGAGCCGATAGGTCGAGCTGAACAGATACTCCTTGTTCCCAATCAGGAAGACGCCGGCGACGAGAATTGCCAGTGCACCTACGATGAATATTCCCAGTCGCGCCACTCTCGACATATGCCCTCCTATGACTGCTTCAGGAATTCCTGAACGAACTCGATGTGACTTTGTTGAAGATCTTCAAAATTACCCTCAATCACCACATTGCCCTTATCCAGAAGGGCCAGGCGGGTGGCAATCGTCTTGGCGCTGTGCAAGTC
The DNA here is from genome assembly GCA_003166055.1 of Acidobacteriaceae bacterium. The sequence continues at coordinate 12,080 of PMWR01000300.1, read as the reverse complement.
ATGAGTTACTACGATGGACGCCATCTGATGTTCTTGCTGCAGCTTGAGGACTAACTCATTGATCTCTCCCGAACTGATCGGATCGAGGCCGGCGGTCGGCTCGTCAAGCAGCAGAATGTCCGGCTCCAGCGCAAGTGCGCGCGCAAGGCCCACGCGCTTCTGCATTCCGCCTGAAATATCTGATGGCATTTTCTCGAGATGACCATCCATGCCCACCTCGGACAGCAACTGCTTTACCCGCTCGTTCTTTTGCGACTGCGACATCTCCCTCCGATGATGCTCAAGGGGAAATGCGACATTCTCAGCCACAGTCAATGAGTCGTATAGCGCCGCGTGCTGAAAGAGAAATCCCATCTTCTTTCTGGTATCGCCAAGCTGATCAAGCGCCAGGCCGGCAATGTCCGTGCCGTGAATGCAGACCGACCCAGCGTCGGGCTTTTCGAGGCCAATGACGATTCTCAACAAGACGCTCTTTCCCGTGCCGCTGCGCCCCAGCACGGCTAAAGTCTCTCCACGTCCTACGCTCAAGCTGATCCCGTTCAGAACCTTCTGGCTGCCAAAAGATTTGAACAGCTTCTCGACAACGATCGCGGGCATGCTGCCGGCCTCTTCGAGTTGGCCGTGTCGAGTCGTTATTTCAGAAGCTGTTGCCATGTTTTTCTCGCCAATCGCTCAATCGCCAATTAAGGGAAAAATACCAGGATGAATTTCACCAGCACCACATCGGCCAAAATAACAAAAAGAGAAGACAGGACGACTGAATTTGTTGCTGCGCGGCCCACGCCCTCTGCGCCGCCGCGCGTCCGCATTCCCTGAAAACAAGCAATCAGCCCGACAATGAGGCCGAACACGGCGGTCTTGAATGTCGGCGGAACAAAGTTGTTGAACGTAGCGCCGCTGAAGCCGCTGTTGATAAACTGGCGCAGCGAAACCGGGGCAACCAGAGTCTGCGTCACCCAGCCCATGAACACGCCGCACGCATCCGCCGCCAGTGTCAGAAGAGGCAGCATCAGGATGCATGCCATGATGCGAGTCGCCGCCAATAATCTGTAAGGGTTGATCGCCGACGCTTCGATCGCATCGATCTGTTCCGTCACCTTCATCGATGCAAGCTCCGCACCGATGCCAGCCCCTACTCGCCCGCTGACGACGAGGGCCGTAATAATCGGGCCCATCTCCAGCACAACCGTGTAAACAATCACGGATGGCTGCATCGACTTGGCCCCAAATCGACTTAGACTTGAACGCGCTTCCATCGACAGCACTGCGCCAATCGCGCCACCTGCCATTGCCACCAGGGGGAGTGACTTCGAGCCAACCTCATCCATTTGGCGAATCAGCTCGCGCCATTCAAACGGCGGTGTAACCGCAGCCCGCATCACTTGCCAGGAGAAGATACCAAGGCTTCCAAACCACTCGAAGAATCCGACTACCAGCTTTGCAACAGGCTCAAATACCGATGACACGAGACTCGGCTGCCGTCCTGAATGCGGCGCGCTTGTCCCTGCAACCGAACTGAATCCGTCACTGCTCACTTATTTGGCCCCTCGTCCGGAGATCCGTGTGCGTTATTCAAGTGCATCCGATTGAGCAGAGAGTGTGGTCCGCTGTAGAAAAACTCAAGCGAAATGTTTCCGCCCATATATCCCAGCAAACTGTAGTTGCCCATCCTGAAGGCGTCGCGAGCCCCGTAGCGCCTGGGATACCAGCCATAGACGGCGGTCATCGTCCCCGCATAGGGTGCGATCAACGACGGAATGGAAAACACACGGTGGCCGTCCTTGCCACGGCGCCCTGTTAAAGTGGAAACCGCGGCATGAGTCAAGCGCGGAAGAAAGCCCCTGCACTCACAGCGGTAGTACATCGTGTCTTCTTTGAAAGCTTCCGCCAGCCCATACCGCGCCGTCGTCCCGACCGCTATGATGCCAAAGTCTGAACCGAAGCGCTTGCTGTACCCCTCAACGCCTTGTCTCCATTCGGGCGGCGAATTCGTGAACTGATTCAAGCCGGCCGTGAGAGCCGCGGCTGAGACTGGATACGGCCCGAACGCATCGAACACGTAGTTGTGAAACATGGTCGACTGCGTCGGAGGAATGTACGTCAGGTCAGTTTGCAAGCGTATTGGAATGCCAGGAACGACCGATGGATCTGTCGAATCGGACAGTGCCTGCGCTGCAACCAGCCCCGGCAGAGCTGCGATGAAAATGAGCGACAACATCAATGCACTGACCTTCACGGTGCAGCTCCTTCTGGGCGATATGGATGCGGATCTTCGAGGAAAAGATCGTTTGCATCATGAAAGGCAGCCTCTTTGCTGTCTCTGCGAATGGCCGCAGGGAACTTCTGTTCAGTGCAGTTTGCCCGCATTCACAATCCGGAAATGACCCTTCTCAACTCTTCCAGAATGCGATGGTTAAAGCTGATCATTATTGCTCGCAGCCGNNATCAATGCTTGAGCGGCTCTATAAATAAACCGTGAACGTTGTCAGCATGTCTAAAAGAGCACAGCCTCCATTCGCGTGACGGAGGAAAATAAGTCTCCTGCCACCTTTTCGGCGTGGCAAGGAGACAGTTATGCCTGCAATTCCTTTTTGTCCCACGAAAATCCTGTTGCCAATTGACTTTAGCCTCTCCTCACAAGTGGCGCTTGAGACGGCCGCCGACCTTGCTCAGCACTTTCATGCCGAACTCTATCTGGTCAATGTCATCCCATTTTTTCCAACATCGACTCTTCCCGATTTCGTTCCGGAAGAGAGTTTCCTTAAGGAAGCGCGGGCACACGCGGAGCGCCATTTGGCCAAGTGCAACGCAACTCTTCATGCCAGGGGCATCAAGTCCACATCCAGTGTTGAAGTAGGCAACGACGTGTCGGGAAACATCATGGAAGTGGTCGACCGCGAGCATATCGACATGGTCGTGATCTCAACACACGGCATTTCCGGCTGGCATCCGCTGGTGTTTGGATCGGTGGCGGAGAAGATTTTGAAGCTCGTGCAGTGCCCAATCCTGCTTCTTCGTTCAGTCAACACCGATAAAGGCGTAAAGACGGGCTCGGCCCGCTCGATGGAATGGTGGTAGCGAAGGCTATCTTGCCGGCCGTCGCCGCAACTACATGGTCGCGGCGCTCACCGAACTGGCTTGGTGGCATGCAGCCGGGGGCGTCGCATTCTTTCCGGCCAACGTCGGCTCTTCGCCTGTGTTGGCGGCGCTCGGAGCGGCTTTCAATTCCCCAAGCAGATTCACCAGGCGGGCCAATCCCTGTTCCCGGGCAGTCTTGTTGGCGGGCACTGTGTTGCCGGGATCTTCTCCTGTACGCATGAAGCCGTGTCCCGCGCCATCGTACGTTACAGGTTCATACTGCTTGCCCGCGGCCTTCATGGCTGCAACGGTAGCTGGAATCGTGGCACCGATGCGCGCATCGTTACCGGCATAGAATCCATACACTGGAGCAGTAATCGTGGACACATCCGCAGGTCCAGGACCGTAAAACACGAACGCCGCAGAAAGGTCTTTGCGATGAGTAGCGAATGCAAACGATTTCCCGCCGCCCCAGCAGAAGCCGACGGATGCAATCTTGCCGTTGCCCGCCGGAATGTGCTTTGCATAATCGGCGGCTGCATCCAGATCCGCGTTCACGCCATTTGGATCAAGTGCGGAGACAGCCTTGATGGCGGCATCCTGGCCTTCAAACTCGCTGCTTCCGCCGCCTTTGGGGCCGAAGCCGGAGAGCAGGTCGGGCGCGACCACGATGAAGCCCTCCCCAGCAAGCTCATCGGCCATCTCTTTAGCCCAGTCCGTCAAGCCAAAAATCTCGTGAATGAGGATCACCACAGGCGCTTTGCCCTTGATTTCCGGATAGACGACAAAAGCCTGTACGGTGCGGCTGCCATGGCTGAGGGCGACGTATTCGTGGTGGCGAGGCGAAGCTTCGAGGCGCGCCTTGGCCCAGTCTTGCGCCTGGACGGATAAAGCTGTGAAGCAAAGCAGCGGAACGGCGGCAAAAACTCTGAGAACACGGGGAATGGTGATCGTCATGCAAAGGATTCTAGTGCCATGGAACCGTTCGTCACAAGGGTTTGGCAACGATTTTTTTAGAGCATCCGCGATCCAGTGATCAGGCCGCGTCTTTTGGCCGGGTGGCCTTCACAGCCGATAGGATTCCGATCCCAATGAGTACAACCGCGCCCGCAAAAATCCATTGGGAGGGCATGCGCATTAAATGGGCGGCATATGCCAATCCGGCGATCAGGATTGCGAAGCCACCGGCATAGATTCCGAAAGACATAGTAACTCCTCATTAAGCCGGTCAAGTCAGGTTGCATCCGAATTCGCGAATGAGCGATTTTGATATGGCCGTCTGGTTTGCTAAGCCAGCTTCGCACGCCTGGCTGTACGCGCCTTGCTGGGAGGCGGATCCAGGAGTTTGGGCCTCGATGCGTTCTCATCCGGAAGCTGATCCCTGAGAACCATGTTGAGCAGCGACTTGTGAACCTCGATATGGCCGTTGTACTCGACGTAGCCAAGCTTCCTGAAACGGTTCATGAAAAAACTTACGCGCGACCGGGTTGTGCCGATCATCTCCGCGAGAGTCTCCTGAGTCACTGGCGGAATCTGAGTCTGCGGTTCAGTGGCGTTGCCAAACTGCGCCATCAGCAGCAGTATCCGCGCCAACCGCCGTTCACTTGAGTTGAAGAGTTGATCGACGAGATCCGCCTGGGTTCNNNGAAAAGAAGACCTGCTTGGGCTTGAGGCGAAGAATCCTTCGCCCTGTCCCTTCAGTGGCCAGAAAGACTTCGGGATCGAAGGACTTCCTTGTGACGTCGTCCATCGGTGTTTTCCCCTTCCCGCACGCTTCTCCGTTGCCGGTTGAATGAATGCATCCTATGGAGACCGGACTTCGTTCGCGATCCCGCTCCATTAAGACGTGTGAATCCGCACACTCACACAGCATCGCACCCCTCCATTCGGGCGTCTGAGCGATTTGGCTCATAGGGTGCAATTCTCCCTTTGCCGCATGCAGCCATCTGCCGGCAGCGTCAGGGCCCCACTTCAGGTTGGCTGTTGAAAGTCTTGAACGGAAGGTCTGGCAGCACACCGGCAAGCCACGCCTCGCCGATTTTCCTGGGCGCTCAAAACCGCGGTTACTTGATCGTCGGCCCGGCCTCGGTGTTGTNNGCCGATGATTATCCCCGGCAGCAAGCCGCCGTGCTGCTTCCAATACGCCGTGTCGAAGCTGTTGGGCGAGTAGAAATGCGAGTGGCTGGCAAGAACGTAAACATGTTTGCCCGCCGTCTGGGCGCTGAGGAGCCACTCGTAGACCGTTTCGCCGGACCGTATGCCCAGTTCCCAGTCGTCCATCGCGTGATTCGAACTCGTCGAGTGCGGAAGCGCCTCGTGCATGCCTGCAACAATCGTGTGAATGCCCGAGTGCGGCGCGAGATCGCGGTCAAGTACACCGCGCAGCCAGTGGAGTTGCGCGTCAGTGAACTCGTCCTTGCTGGCATTGTCGAGAGTAATAAAGTCCACGCCCCTCCGGGTCCAGTGATACCACGTTTGAACGGGACGGTCAGCGTCGCCGTCAGCATTGCGCTGAGCCACAATCTCTGGACGATTCAGATAGGTTGCGAACTTGGCAATATAGCCTTCGCGAGTCATCGGTTTGATGCTTTCGTGATTGCCACGGCCCAGAAAAACCGGAAAGGTCGCAAACGCAACCATCTGGCGTTCGAGGAAGTCGTCCCACGCGCGCTCGCGATACTCACTTAGCGACAGAGGTTTCCCGGCAGGTGACATTGCCGCAAGATCCTGATCCTCCTGGCTCATCCAGCGGAAGTCGCCAAGATGCCAGTAGAAAGCATCGTTCTCTGCCTTGACCTTCATGGCGATGGCGGGCATCACAAAATCCCCGCAGTTGCGGCTGTCGCCGGAGACCGCGAATGTCCAGGAAGAAGCAGGCGCTTGCGCAACGGCAGTGGGCAGGCTGGCGCCGAGGACCATCGGTGCAAGCGCGAACAGAGGAAGTGAGAGGTGCAGTTTCAACATGCAGACAGCATATCGCGGATTACGGAGATGAAGGTCAATTTAAGACTACAGAATGGCTCGTATAGCCTCTCTCGCCCATATAGAGAGAGATGCTGCGCTGATTGTGACTCGGGTCCCCGCTTGTGACTCGGGTCACGGTGACGCTGAAGAATGCCCGGTAGCCTCAAGGTAAAGGGACGCACTGCGCTCACCGCGGCAGCCACCGAACCCAACAACATGTGAGGAAGATTTTCTTATGGCTTACGTAATTACCGATGCCTGTANNGAGTGCATCGATTGCGGAAACTGCGCCGGAATCTGTGCCCAGAACGCAATCTTCGCCGAGGACGAACTGCCTGCCGACAAGGCGCACTTCGCCGAAAAGAACAGAGCTTATTTCCAATAGCACAGGCACTATCGCCGCACCGCTCGCAAAGATCTGGTCTCGTAAATGGATGTGTGAAAGGGCACGACTTTACAGCCCGGTGAAAGACGCTAATTCGGCCTCAGCGTGCGAAAAAGCACGACTTCAGTCGTGCCAATCAGGCCCATTGAAAAGAGTGGGCTTTAGCCCCTGAGGGACGTTTTTCAATTGCAATAACTTTTTCAATTGCAATAACATTGATGAGACAGCTTCTTAGCAAGAATCAGCAACCGGCATTGCCTGGACAATTCTCGCCGCTCGCCGAGCCTTCAAGGCCCTAAATTTCCGGCTTGCCCGGCGGCGCAGGCGCAGATCCAGAGGCCGGCGCATTCGGCTCGACTGCGGGCGAAGCCGGAGGAGTGGACTGCGTCTTTGGGGCTGCTGGCGCTGTGGCAGGCTGTTGCGCAGTATTCTGGGGAGTTTGCGCGCCGGCCGGCGTGATGGGCAACGTGAGCGTTTGCACCGTGTCGGGGTCGTCGCGCAACCAAAGATAAAGCATTCCGTTAGCGGGGTGAGGCACGCTCAGTTGGGTTCCCGTAAAGTCAGGCGGAACATCCGCGGCATTGTCCTGATCCTGCGTGGCCCCGATCGACGCAGCCAGAAAAAGATCGGTTCCAGTCAGAGTGCAGGGCTTGGCCACGGCGCGCGGACAACGCAGCTCCTTGAATTCGGGCAAGCGCACCAAAGTCCCAAGAGGCAGCCAGTCGCCGGTCACTCCGTCTGTCGACATGGCGCGCACATGCACCGGCCCAAAGGCCGACGACCCAAATCGAACCAGCGGTTCCAGCTTGCCCATGGCGGTTCTTGTGTCTTCAAGCACCACGCTGCCGTCGGCCAGTGACAGGATCGTATGGAAGCTCCCATCCACAGCTGCCACTTCAACCTTTTCGGTGCGCGGAAAATTTGCCGGCACATTGGACCTCAAGAAGAAGACCAGTTGCCCGTTGACCGTCAGATCGTCCGGGCTACCCAGGTGCACAGGCGAGGGCGTGGCTGACGAAGTGTCCTGCGATCCCTTGTTCAGCAGCGTAACCTGCGGTCTCGGAGGCCCCACGGTCACCGGCGCTTTGAGTTGCCGGCCGTCGCGCAGTTGCACGCTGGCAAAGTAGCGCTTTCCCGGCTCCAGGTCCGAAGTCGGAGAATCGGCCTTCATGGCCAGCTGATCCAAATCCCCTGCGCGAGTCAGGGCAACCGGGATCAGCGTAATCCCATTCAATTGAGCCTGGGCCACTTCATCCAGACGCGTACCGCTCAACTGCGCGTTGGGGTCGCCGGCGTTGAGAGTCAACCGGTCCAGCGAAGCGGCTTCGGCATAGCCCTTCAACAGCAGCTTGTCCGGCTTGTCCAGCCCGAACTGGTAAATCGCAAGCGTCACCGGCCCCGGAGCTGCGTCCTTCATGGGCACTGCCACTTCCAGGCTCTCCGGCCTGGGCGACTTCCAGGTAAGCTTCGGCACGTTGCCTGTCGCGGCCTGTTCTTCCACCCGGTCCACGCAAAGCGAACTGTCCCCTTCCAGGTGAACGGTGTCTTCACGGCCTACCACAAGGGCAGACTGGTCGCCGGCCGCCAGGTTCCACTTGCCGGGTTGGGAGGCATGAAGGTGGAAGCGCGGACCCTCCCAGTCATCGAAGCCATACTTGCCGCGCAGAACCGCGGTCAGATCGCCACCAGGCAGAGTCGGGGCAGGATGTTCGAAGACCAGCCCTCCCATCGAGGGGACCGCCGCAACCGGCAGATCGATCGGTCCGCCCGCAGCCTCAATATGCAAGGTGAGGTTGTGAACCAGCTTGGTCGCAAACACCAAGGGCGCGCCTTCGGCAGGCAGCGCCAAACCGGGCTTCTCGGCGCAAAAGCTCTCCGCCAGATTCACCGGTCGCAGCGGAGGCGACTTGGCCGGCCCGATCGGCGGAAGCGCTACCACCACTACCGACTTCGGATCTCGGAACGACGGCGCCACATTCAGCCGCAGATTGAGCGTATCCTCGGTCGGCAGCGCCAACGCCGGAATATATTGGAAATGCGCCGTATGCAGCGACGCGAGAATTTTCGCCGTGTCCACTATGGCGCCGATATAAGGGCTGTAAACGCCTCCTCCCGCCATCGGCGCGTAACTGAGCTGATTCATCAGGTCGCCGGCTGAACCGTTGGTAAGCTGGTCGACCATCGACTGCGCGTTTGTATCGTCCAGGACCAGCCCTTCGGTGTGCTGCACAAGGCATGGAGCCTGCTGATCCGATGGCTTGTCAAAGCACTGCTGATCAAGCTTGATGCCCAGGCTGCGGGCCGCCAGCTCCGACCGCTCCTTCAGAAGCTTGGGATCGGTTTGAGAAGTAGTCTTGACCTCCGACAGATAGGCCTCGAGCCTCATGCGGTCCTGGCTGGCGGCCTCAAGGTCCTGCGTAGCCCGCACAAATGCTCCCGGACGTCCGCGCACCGCTTTGCGCAGTGTATTGAAGTCGCCGCCCGTCTCCGGCGCAAGAAAGATCAGAGCCTGCTGCGCCTCGTCGGGAACCGTGACAAACACGCCCTCCTCCCGTGCCTCGCGGGACCATGTCTCCACGCGGGTAAACCATTGCTCCGGCGGTGGATTGGTCGCCCCGCGCAGAAATGCCACGATCAGCACAAAGTGAGTCGACTGACTCTCCGGCAGGTCGGGGTGAATCCAGAGGCGGTCTCCAGGCAGTAGGTTCGGAGTCTCGCTGATCGGCAGCGTGACCTCGCCGCGCTTTACATGCACATCCACTTTTGGCCCGGAAAGGTCAAAGACCGGCCCATCGGCATACAATCCAGTTGGAATCAGGAACCAAAACAGCAGTAGTGGTAGACAACGGCGCATATCTCTATTGTACGAAGGTCAGCTTCCAAAAAAACGGCGGCGGGCACGCAACTTAATTGCGATTTCCGGGTTGGATTTGGGGCGGGATACGTCCGTTTACGCTCGAATCAGCCCGCGTGCCTGGATTATCGGGTACACTGTCACTTGTATAGTTTTGCGCCTGGGAATTAGCTAAAGTGTTTCTCGAATCCTTGTGGTGTAGATGAGAGAAGGGTAAGATGGCTCATATTCTGTAAGAGCCGTATGCATATCGTCGATCACCTAACTTCGAACCGGGAAATGCCGCAGGCGTCGGATTACAATTTGAAATTCAACGCGAAGGCTCAAAGATCCAATTCGAAGAAGCGTTCACCATGGCCACCGCGGCTCACAATTCATTCGCGGAAATGGCATTAGTTTAGAAAGCACGGCTGCTCTCACGCACCCGCATTGCACCGTGCAAAGGGAATTCAGAAGAATCGGCAGTCTGGCAGAAAACGCTGTGGCGCGGCATACATCGGCCGGGGCAAGCGGAGAAGGAAATCATGAAATCGACAAAAGCTGCGCATGGCGGCGTAGATCTAAGCACCCTAAGCGTACCCGAAGCGGAAGAAATTATTGAAGAAGCCCTGAACGAGCTGGCATTTTCTCCTGATCCCGGGCTGGCGCGCGCGCTTCATTTCCTGGCCCCTCCCGGATACCAGGCGATTGTGGAACTGTGCAGCGAGAACGGCCGCAGCAAACGCCGCAATGCCCCTGCGGAATCCTGGTCGCCCGAAGAAGACGAGGTGCGCATCTACTTCGAACGCATTGGCGACGGCGAGTCCGCTCCGCGTGCTGCCCGTGCCGCGCGCATTCCCGTCGATCATGGCTACGACGAAGATGAGGACGACGATGGCCAGGAAGCAGTGATACCCGCCGACCTCGACGCCCGCGTGAAAGAGTTGTGCGCCGCACTGGCCGAGGCCGAGCGCGGTGGCCACGCTTTTATCGCTCTCAAGTGGTTCCGCGACTCCTTTCTGCCGCGTAAATCCTTCCGCTGGAATCAGCACCCCGAATCGCGCCAGGCTGTGCTCGCCGAGGCCATCCAGCGCGGCGTCGTGCTCACCAGCAAAATCGCCAACCCCAAGACTCCGGCCTATCCCACTACAACCATTCGCCTCAACCGGGCTGAAGCCGGCATCCCCGACGAGGCCCAGCGATTCCATCCCATCGCGGTTCACGGCGACTCCATTGCCGAGGCCATTGAAGAGGAGCGTGGCAACCTGTGAGCTGCTACTTTCTTGAGTCCACCGCCTTCGCCAAGCTCTTTGTGCAGGAGCAGGGAACAGAGGCCCTGATCACGCTGATGGAGGAGGTCGAGGACAATCGCAAGCTTATCTCCGCCTCCACGCCGCTCGAAGTCTACGCCGCCATTCGCCGTCGTGAGCGCACCGGCGATATCTCGCCTGAAGACGCTTCCGCCGCGCTCGATATTCTTCGTCTCGAAGCCGCGCGCATGGTCCAGGAACCGCTGAATCCCGCAGTTCTCGAGGCCGCGCGCCAGTTGCTCGACCGCACCACGCTGCGCTGGCCAGACACCCTGCAACTGGCCGCCGCACTGGTTGCCCGCGACATGTTCCAGAACACCGAAATCATCTTCGTCTCCGCCTCGCCCCAGCTCCTTGAAGCCGCTAAATCCGAAGGCTTCCATACCCTCGACCCGGCGAAAGAGAACTCGGCGAAGGAATTCGCTCCTTCCCCCGCACAATAACCTGTGCAGGAACAAATCTGATTCCGGCATGTTCACGGCGAGCAAAGCTGACGGAATCGGTCACATCGCGAACCCTCACATTCTGAACCCCCATGTCCCGAACGCTCACAGCATGCAAAGCAGCTGGGCGGCGTTTGCAGCTCTAACGCTCCTTGAGCTCTGGGCCGCGCATGCCTGTGCTTTCTTCGCGCATGAGTATGCCCACTCCGTCGCGGCATGGATCCTGGGCTGAAGATCGAATCCGCTCGCCTTGAATTACGCCCACCCCACGCTGAAAGTCATCCTCCTGCAACTCGGCATTGACCAGAATGTGGACGAGATCCCGATTTTTGCCGGGGGCTTTGGCGTGCAGGCTGCCATCATCAGCGCGCGGGCGCTCTCATCGGCAATGCCCTCCTCACCTATCCGCTGAGCCGGTGGGGATACCGAGCCGCACGTAGGCGCAATGCCCGCGGCGGGGCCATGTTCTGGTACTGGGTATGTGTGGCAAGCATCGGCAACTTCATCGATTACGCGCCGACTCGCACTTTCACCGACGGCGCCGACCTCTATCAGAACATGTTCGCGGTGGAGCGCGGCCTCCATTGGTCTCCCTGGACGCTGCTGGTGGTGTTCGGCATCCCCGCTGCATTTGCCCTGGCACACTTCTTTCTCCGCATCGAGCCGTCAACCATGCGCTGGCTCTTCCCCCGTTCCGCCGCCTGGCGGGCCGCGGTGGCAGTCCTCACCGCGTTCGTCCTCTTCGACTCTTATGGCGCCGCGGGGTGGTCTGACGCAGGCCCAGTCTCCCACCAGATGTCTGTCGTGTCGGTTTGTCTCGTAGCTCCCCTCGCTGCCGTTCTCACAGCCTGGGCCGCGATTCGCCAAAAAGCCCGCCAAGCCGACCTTCCCGCTAACTCGCTAACCCCGCGTAGCGTGGGCTAACTCGCCAAATCACATCCTGCACCGAATCCGCCCCCCAACGCGAGCCCGGCGACATAAGCTCCGCGCTTCGATCGCAATCTGAACACGGGCAAGGACGCGGCTACCGACGCGACGATGTTGAAGGCGACCAACACGATTTACCA
>PMWR01000648.1 GCA_003166055.1 Acidobacteriaceae bacterium | reverse complement strand
CCGGGCCTAAAGGCCGCGTTAGTTTGCTCTCTTTCAGGGAGTTAAAACCCCCTGCTCCCTCCGGAATCTCCGAACCACAACTGTAGTAGTGGAGCATTTTCGGTCTAACTGCTTGCCCATTCTCCCAGGCCTCTGTGCGTTCCCACCCATTGTGCAAAGGGCGCACAATGGATGGGGCGCGGTGGATTTTGTTAACACTTGAGTTGAAAATGCTCTAGTGGGCCTGCTGCAAATAGGGTCATTTACCGACGCCCGTGAATAGGTTGAATTTGTAGAAGAGGCTTCCCTCAGGGGCTAAAGAGGCAGCGGAAAAAGGCAGGTTTAGGTTTGAATTCTTGGAAGATGGCGCAGGGGCTGAAGCCCCTCTCTCTCATTTTCAACAACTTGCGGCCCGACTGAAGTCAGGCCCTGATACAAAGCGTATGAGAATTACCGTTTGGGCGAGTTTTTCCGCAGCCTGTAAAGCCCAACTCATTTTGGGCCGTTTACGGCACGACTGAAGTCGTGCCCTTTCAAAACATAAATGACCATCTGTGTGGCGGACACCACTAGTGGGCCGGCTGCAGCTCCAGCCGGGCGCGATAGTCGTGCAGCCAGGTGACCATCTCGTTGGCCGGGAGCGGGCGGCTGAAGAAATAGCCTTGCGCACTGTCGCAGCCTTTCCGATGCAGAAAGTCCAGTTGGTTCTTGGTTTCAACTCCCTCGGCGATGATGTGCATCCCGAGTTCATGGCCCATTTCAATGGTCTTCTGGACAATGACGCGGTCTCGCTCATTCTTGTCCATGTCGAGGATGAAGGACCGGTCGATCTTCAACTCGGTTGCCGGAATCACCTTCAATTGCTGCATCATGGCGTAGCCGGTACCGAAATCGTCGATCGACAATTTGAACCCCTTCATGCGCAGCCTGGTCAAGATGTCCAACGTATCCGCAAGTTCCTTGATCAAACCGCTTTCCGTGATTTCAATGGTGATGTTGGCCGGCGCGATCCCATACTTCTCGGCGAGCGAGAGAAGAATGTCGGGGAATTTCAGGTCGTGAAGGGAATACACCGACTCATTCACCGACAACATGGGGGCTATCCCGTCGCCGTTGACAAACTGGGCCACTTCACTCATTCCGCGATTCACGGCTAGCCAGCCGAGTTCGTCGATGAGCCCGGTCTTCTCCATGCGGCCAATGAAGCTGTCAGGGAAGATGAGACCGCGGTCGGGATGCTGCCAGCGAACCAGTGCTTCAAGCCCGATCACTTGGCCGGTCGCGATTTCAATCTGCGGTTGATAATGAAGCACAAACTCATCGCGAACGATGGCGCGCCGAATCTCCTCCTTGCGGAGTACGATCCGGCCATCTTGCCGCGCGGCTTCTACTGTTGCAGACTCCGCGTGCTGGTCGAGCACCTTTTCCAATTCCGATAGCCGGAAGGGTTTTTGCAAATGTCCCACGATAGAAAGGCCGAGAGCCTGCGCCAATTGTCCGGCTGACTCGATGATGCGCTTGCCCGTGCCGCTCATGAGAATGATGCCCGCCTGGCACTTCTGCTCGGCGAGTAGCCTGAGCAGTTCAATTCCGTCCATTCCCGGCATGACCAGATCGAGCAGGATGAGAGTCGTACCGGGCGTGAGCATTTTGAGGAATGTCGCGGCATTCGTCGCGGCCAGGCAATCGAATCCCATAGCGTGAGCCGCTGCACAAACGATTTCGCAAACGTCGCTTTCATCGTCGATGATCAGGATTCTTTTGGTGGCTTTCATCATTCCTCCGCCTGGAACTGCCGACGCTCTGGTCGACCCCGGCCTTACGGGAGAGGGCTAATCCCCCGGCGTGGCATAGTCAATGTCCATCACGTGGTGAATCATGGAGGTGAATTCGTTGCGTTGATAAGGTTTGTGCAGGAGGGGGCCGTCCACCAGCGACATGCTTCGCTCGGCGAGCGCCTCTGCCGGAAATCCTGAGGAATAGATGATTTTCAGATCGGGGCGCAAGACGCGCGCTTTCCGCACGAGTTCCACGCCGTTCATTCCTCCCGGCATGACGATATCCGTGACCAGCAGATCGATCTCGCTGTGATGCTTCAGGATCTCAATGGCGCTGGCGCCGTCACTGGCCTGAAAGGAAATGAATCCCATCTCTTCAAGATAGGCGGTGGCGATTTCCAGCAGATCCTCCTCGTCGTCCACCACCAGTACCGTACAGCCCAACTCAGTGTTGAGCGGCTTCGGCGCATCCAGCGGAGCGGGGTGCAGATGATTTCCGGCCAGGGGCAGATAGAACGACACAGTGGTCCCATGATCCAGTTCGCTGTAGACGCGGACGGTGCCGCCGGACTGCTTGACGAAGCCGTAGACCATGGCCAGGCCGAGGCCTGTGCCCTTGTCGCGCGACTTGGTGGTGAAGAACGGCTCGAAGGCTCGCTCGAGTGTTTCCCGCGACATGCCTTTGCCGGTGTCGGTTACCGCGATGCAGACGTAGCGGCCCGGCTTCAAATCTCCTGCTCGCACAGCGGGATGAGAGTCCTCGAGGTATTGCTCATGGGAGGCGATGATGATGGATCCGCCATTCGGCATGGCATCGCGCGCATTCACCACCAGGTTGAGCAGCGCGCTCTCAAGCCCGGCCGGGTCAACAAAAAGCGGGGGCACCGAATCATCGATGCGCGTCGTGATCTTGATATCCGCGCCCAGGCCGTGGGCGGCCAGCTCGATCATGTTCTGGATCGAATCGCCGAGCAGCACCACAGACGGCTTCAACTCTTCATTGCTCGAAAACACGAGCAGGCGCCGGGTAATATCCGCTCCGCGAGTCGCTGCTTTTTGCGCGGTGCGCACGCGCTTGATGGCCGCCGGATTATCGGCAACGAGCCGGTCGAGCAAGTCAAGATTACCAATGATGACGCCGAGCAGATTGTTGAAGTCATGCGCAATACCGCCGGTCAGTTGGCCGATGGCCTCCATCTTCTGACTCTGGTGCAACTGGCGTTCGAGCAACTTCCGTTCGCTGATGTCGCGAATGGCCGCAGTGACCAGGATGCCTTCAGGGCTTTCGAGCGGGCTGAGCATGATTTCGAGCGGAAACACGGTGCCATCCTTGCGCCGCCCATGCAACTCGATGCCGGTGCCGATCTGTTGCGCGAGCGCCTCGGCGGTGGTGCGCAGCGCATCGGCGATCAGCCGTTCGGCGAACCCCTCGGGAATGATGCTCTTCACCTTCTGGCCGAGCAACTCATCGCGGCGGTATCCGAACTGCTTCTCCGCGCGGGCGTTGAGCAGCACGATCTCTCCGTCCTTGTTTACGACCACCATGCCGTCGGGAGCTGCTTCCATCAGGCCGCGGTACCTGCCCTCCATCTGCGCCAAATGCTGTTCAGCATCTTTGCGCACGGTGATGTCGCGGATGGCCGCGGTGACCAGGATGCCTTCAGGACTTTCGAGCGGGCTGAGCATGATTTCGATGGGAAATTCAGTTCCATCCCTGCGTTTGCCAAAGAGTTCGATTCCGGTGCCAATCTGCTGCTCCAGTGCTTCGGCGGCGGTGCGGGTCTCATCGGCGATCAGGCGTTCGGCAAAGCCGGTGGGAATGATGTTGGTTACTTTCTGACCCAAAAGCTCATCGCGGCGATAGCCGAACTGGCTTTCCGCGCGCGCATTCAAGAGGACAATCTCACCAGCTTGATTCACCACCACCATGCCATCGGGGGCTGCTTCCATGAGGCCGCGGTATCTGCCCTCCATCTGCGCCAGGTGCTTTTCAGCATCTTTGCGCACGGTGATGTCGCGGATTGCCGCAGTGACCAGGATGCCCTCGGCGCTTTCGAGTGGGCTCAACATGATCTCGATGGGAAACTCGCTTCCGTCTTTGCGTTTTCCGTTCAGCTCAATGCCGGTGCCGATTTGCTGCGCCAGGGCTTCGGCGGCGGTGCGGGTTCCATCGGCGATCAACCGTTCGGCAAAGCCGGTGGGAATGATGTTGGTCACTTTCTGGCCGAGGAGTTCGTCACGGCGGTAGCCAAACTGCTTTTCGGCCTGAGCGTTGAGCAGAACAATTTCGCCATTCTGGTTCACCACCACCATGCCGTCGGGAGCGGCTTCAAGCAGTCCGCGGTACCGCACTTCCGACTCTTTGTGCTCGCTCAGGTCGCGGCAGATATCAGAGAAGCCGCGCAGATTGCCGGCCGCATCGCGCAAGGCGATGAAGGTGACGCTGGCCAGGAACTGGGTTTGATCCTTGCGCACGCGCATGCCGAATTCCTCGTGGCGGCCGTTGGTGGCAGCCAGACGAAGCACTTCTTCCGGCCTGCCCCGGCGGACGTCTTCGGGCATAAAGAAGCGCGAGAAGTTCTGGCCGATTATCTCCTCCGCGGTGTATCCCTTGATATGCGCGGCACTGGCGCTCCAACTGACCACGGTGCCGCGCGGATCGAGCATGAAGATGGCATAGTCCTGCACTCCGTCGAGGAGCATGCGGTATTTTTCTTCGCTTTGCTGCAGGGCTTCCTCGGCGGTGGCGCGCCGGATGCTGTCGCGCACCGCGGACCAGGCGGCGAGGCCGGCGACCAGGATTCCGAGAAGGGTTCCGACGATCAGAACCATCCGGGTCTGGTCCCGGTCGCGATCGGCTTCCGTCATGCGAATTGCAAGCAGGCGCAGTTCTTCATCCTGCATTCTGACAATGACCGCTTGAAACTCATCATTGACCTCGTCGTCGGGTCCGAGGCCGATGGCGGTAACCGCCGCGTCGATGCCTTCGTTGCGGCGCAGGCCGATAATCATGTCCGCATGCTGGATCCGTTCGGTGGCCAGGGTTTCAACGGTGGGGAAATGAACTTGCTGCACAGGGTTGTCGGCGGTGAGGGTGCGGATGGTCGCCTGATCCTGTTCGGCCTTCAACACATTTGATCGATAGGCGATGAGGTCGGACTCTTTGCCGGAGAGTACGAATCCGCGGCTGGCGGATTCGACGTTCTCCATGGCAAGCGCCAGATCCTGTATGGTCTCGATCACTGCATGGGTGTGCCGCACCCAACGGCTGCTCTGTTCCGCGATGACCATCCAGCGATAGGACATCGACCCCATGATCAACAGGGTCAACATGGCAAAGCCAAATGCGAGCCGCACCTTCCGGTTCAAGAAAGACTTCATCTTCGTTACCCCTGATTCTTGCCCCGGAGGAATGCTTCAGCACCGGTCTCTGCTTTGCGAAGCGACACGAACGCAAGGCGTTCGCGCTGCGTTTCCTAAGAGGCAACACAACTGTTCATCAGGTTATAAAGACATCACATGCAGGGCAGGCGAGTCTGCATCGTTTTGCTCAGGTTTGGTCCCCTGGATTGGAACAGAACAGCGCGATTCTTGCCCGCTCGAGGTCCGGGGTCAAAAGGGGGCCGAACAGCGATGAAGCGCGGCGAAGAATGCGTGTTTTTGGCGGCTTCCTTTCGGGGTACACCTATTGGTTCCGGTGTAGACCCGATACTGGAATGGGAAAATCAATTCCGGAGGGGTTGTCAGGCAGGTACCCATTGGCTTGACTGTGCCGATTGGCAGGCCTAGACTCACTGGGGTTTGGGCTTATGCGGTTCGATCCGCATGCCCAACCTTGCCGCCGGGCAAGAGCCCGGATGTGGAGCGGATGGGGATTGCCCAGCCTGAATGGAGCAAACCTATCTGAATCTATAGCTTGCAACTGTGCTTGTTCCCCTGAGCGTAGGGCGGGGCGGCAGACAATCGGAAATTGGAGAGGTGTATGGCAACAATTACTTTGGACCAGGAGATCAATCCCTGGGAGGCGCAAAACGCGCGTTTTGAATTTGCGGCACGCAAACTGAATCTGGACGAGGGTCTGTGGAAGGTGCTGAGCACTCCATCCCGCGAGATCATCGTGCATTTTCCCGTAACTCTGGATAGCGGCAAGATCGAGATGTTCACCGGCTTCCGGGTGCAACACTCGATTGCCCGCGGCCCCGGCAAGGGCGGCATACGCTACTCGCCGGACGTAACGCTGGATGAAGTGAGGGCGCTGGCCAGTTGGATGACCTGGAAGTGCGCGGTGGTCAATATTCCGTTTGGCGGGGCCAAAGGCGGAGTGATCTGCGACCCCAAGAAGATGAGCCAGGGCGAGTTGGAGCGGATGACACGCCGCTACACGTCGGAGATTATCGATTTCATCGGGCCGGAGAAGGATGTTCCAGCGCCGGACGTGAACACCAACGA
>PMWR01000462.1 GCA_003166055.1 Acidobacteriaceae bacterium | reverse complement strand
GGAACGGTGATTGTCGCGGACAACGTGGTGCGCGACGGAAGGGTTGTGGAGGCGGACTGCGACGACGAGAGGGTGCAGGGGGTGCGGCGGTTCACGGAACGGCTGGCCGCGGAGCCGCGCTTGAACGCTACGGTGCTGCAGAATGTCGNNGGAGCAAGGCGAGACGCCGCGGGTCTGGACACAGTACACAACTCATAGAGACAGGATAGCGGATTGAGAGAAACAATCGGCAAAGGGCTATCGGCGGAAGACGTTGATAATAAGGTGGATACATTGAACCCAGGCGGAATAGGGCTTGACATCGAATTGGGGCTGCAGCAATTCAGGACCGGCTCTACGGCGTTTTCCGCAATCGTGTGGTCTTTTCCAGTGCGTACAAGGCCGCCGCTCCCTGGGGTCGCGTCGGCTTGAGTGCGTTGCTTTCGGTCTACATCATTTCGGAAAACGCTTTAAGCGTCCGCGACGATGGTTCCCTGGTGGTAGACGATCTTCCAGCCGTCGGGCGTGCGGAGCCAGATGGTGGCGCGGCGGGTGAGGCGCACTTTGTCCTGAAGCAGTGTATAGGTCAGCAGATAGGTGTCTTCGGACAATCGGCGGCAATGGAATCCGCTCGTCTCCCAAACGTCGGTGTGCGTGACGGAGAAGCGCTTGGACAGTTCATCCAGTATTGCGGCGCGGGAGTAACGACGGCCTGAAGCGCCAGTCTCCCAGTAATCCTCCGCCATGAGCTTGTCGAAGTCAGCGCGCGAGGTTCCGAACTCGGGGCGATGGAAGATTGGCTCACGGCTCGATAGCTCGGCGAGGACTTCCTGCAACTCGGGTGGGGTGGTGAGGTTCGGTTCCATCTGCTGAAACCTGGGGTCGAGCGGGCTCATGCGAACAGAATAGCGGGTGAACGGGCAGTCAGGTACAGGCCGCAGTGCTCTAAAGTCGGTCCATGATGCTTTCGATTGAAATCGATCTGGCTTGCGACACCTCAGCGAGAATTCCGTGAAGCGTGCCAGTTTTTAGCGGGTTGTGAAGCGGAACTGTGATCGAATGGGCCGGCGGACCCTCATGGGAGAGCCTCACGTGGCTTCCCTTCCGCCGGATTATCCTATAGCCGAAGTGTTCCAGAGCGCGAATGAGACGATCCGCCGAAACACCGCGCGGGAGCTTCATGCAGCCTCAACCGGGATCAGTTCATCCTTGACGTAATGCAGCTGAATCAACTTCGGCTTCGCCGCTGTGTCCTCAAAGTGCAAGGCGGATGCCTCTAAAACGTTGTCCCGCAATTCTTCCCAGGTCTCGGCCTCGGTAAAGATCGGATGGCCCAGCGCACGCGCCACGTAGCCACCCTCTTCCGCTTCGCGTACCTCGAAGATTAGTTCCATGGCCATTAGAATAGCGGATTAGTTCGGCTTCGTCTGCATGAATGCTGGAATGCACTACTTATCCGCCATCATCGCCCGCAGCGCCGCCTCATGCTCCGGGGGCAGCGGTTTCTTATTCAATTGATCGTCGCAGACTACGTGCACGGTTTCGCCCTCGGCGAGGAGTTTCCGCTCTTCCCCCTCCTGTGTGGGCTTTCTCCAGATGCGATAAGCGAACTTGAGGACCGATCTGCGCAGAAAGGCGGGGCGAGTCTCGATGACGATCTGGTCGTCGTAGCGGGCCGGGGAACGATAGCGGCAGCTTGCCTCGACCACAGGCAGGATGCACTGGTGATCGGTCTCCAACTGGCTGTAAGCCAATCCCAACGATCGCAGCAGTTCGACGCGGCCGATCTCAAACCAGACCAGGTANNGGACATAAAGGCAGTGATTAGTGATTAGTGGTTAGTGGTTAGTGGTTAGTGGTTAGTGGTTAGTGAACTGCTAAGTATGCAGGGACTTCAGAATTGCATTGATCATCTTTCCTACTTCGTTGGAAAGACCCTCCGCATCCTCAATCGTCTTTGCATCGCAATAACCTAACGATTGAGCGATTTCAAGTTGGGTTTGCAGTTCGCAATTTGAACCGCGTGCGACGCCCAGAAACTGACGGAACTCGCCAGTGCCAAGCCTTCCCTGGCCTTCTGCGATATTACTGGGTATCGAAACTGCCGAACGTCTGATCTGGCTCGTTAAGCCATATACTTCATTTCGCGGAAAACCCTGTGTGAGCCGATAGACCGCAGTCGTCAATTGCATCGACCTTTGCCAAACCAGCAAATCGCGAAAGGATTGCACCATACTGACCCGTCCTGGCTGACCACTATCCACTAACCACTGCTCTTCTCACGGTTTGAGGTGCGCGAAGATCGGCAGCTTGGTCACGTCGTTGAAGATGATGAAGGCGAAGAAGACCAGCAGGACTACAAAGGCCGCCTGGTAGATGCGCTCTTTGATGTCGACGTTGATGTCGCGGCGAATGACGCTCTCAATGAGCAGCAGCACGATCATGCCCCCGTCAAGGATGGGGAAGGGCATCAGGTTGATAATGCCGAGGTTGAGGCTGATCTCGGCGGCCAGTCCGAACTTGGGCAGCCAGCCTTTCATTTCCGCGGCTTCGCCGGCCATGCGGGCGATCCCGACAGGCCCTTGAAGCTGCGAGACGGAGACCTGGTGCGTAAAGAGCCGGCGCAGCACCTCGACAATGAGGAAGGCGTTGTCGGCACAGAACTCTTTGGATTTAAGCGCGGCCCTTCCCAAAGGGAGCGGTTCGTTGTGGAGCGGGATCGGCACATGCGCGAAGCCCAGCATCCAAGTGTCAGCCTGGAGTTTGGCGGGATGGGCCACCAGGGTCACCTGGGCGCCGTTGCGCACCACATGAAGCGTAACCGGCCTGCCCGCACCGGACTGAAGGTAGGCGAGCAGGCCGGCCACGGTATGGAAGGGATGATCGTCAACGGACTGGATGGCGTCGCCGGCACGCAGGCCAGCCTGCTCCGCGGGCGCGCCCGGCATCACCTCTTCAACGCCGATGGGGCCGTTGAGATACTGGGGCAGCATGCCGGCGATGTCCGCGTCCTTTAACTCGGCGGGCACATGCAGGAAAAGCGAGATCGTTTTGCCCCCACGCTCCACAGTGATGGGAACGGTCTGCCTGAGATTGATGTTAACGCGCTCGTACACCCCTTCCCAGGTGGGATTTTGCAGCGTGTCGAAGTGGCGGATGACATCGCCGGATTGGAGGCCTGCCTGGGCCGCGGGCGAGTCGGGAACGACCCATTCAATCGTGGTGGTCTTCAGTTGGACCGAGGGCTCTTCATTGAAGACGCCGAAGTAGGCAAGCATTAAAACAAAGGCCAGAATGAAGTTGGCGACCGGGCCGGCCACGCCGATGAGCATGCGCTGCCAGCGGGGATGGGAGGTGAGCGCTCCGGGGTCATTGGCGATGTCGACGACCGGCGTATCGTCCGCGGAGTTGAGGTTCTGCTCCGGGTTTTCGCCGGTCATTTTGACGAAACCGCCGATGGGAAGCAGGCAGACTTTGTAGTCTGTACCGCCGTATTTGACGCCGAACAGGCGCGGCCCAAAGCCAACGGAGAATTCCTCGACACGCACGCCGCAAAGCTTTGCGACGGCGAAGTGCCCGAACTCATGGACCACAACCATCACGCCGACAAGGACGATAAAGGCGGCGGCAGAAACCAGAAACTCATGCATAAGTGAACAAACTTTCCTTCGAAGGAGCGCTTCCCCCACCCCAACAATGCGCTTATCGACCGACCGGGGACATTCCTCTATCGATTACCGCACGGGCTGTTTGACGCGTAGCGCGATCGGCCGCGAGCACCTCCGCGATAGTGGTTGGATGCGCCTCCGGTGTGGCTGCGAGTACCTTTTCAATTGTAAATGGGATTCCGGTAAACGGAATTCGCCTGTCAAGGAAAGCCTCGACGGCCACTTCGTCCGCCGCATTGAGGGCGATGCAGTGGGCGCCACCCTTTTCCGCAGCCTCATAGGCCAGGCGCAGGCAGGGAAAACGCTCGAAATCGGGCTCTTCAAACTCCAGGTGGCGCAACGCGGCCAGGTCGAAAGTGAGATGAGAAGCAGGGCGCTCCGGGAATGCCAGGGCGTAGAGAATGGGCAAGCGCATGTCGGTCACCGAGATCTGCGCCAGGATCGACCCGTCAATGTATTCCACCAGCGAGTGCACGGTGGACTGGGGATGGACAGTGACGCGCACCTGGGCCGGCGGCACGTCGAACAGCCGGCAGGCCTCAATGATCTCAAGGCCCTTGTTGAGCATGGTGGCCGAATCGATGGTGATGCNNAGCGCCTGCTCGGGGGTGATGGAAGCGAATTGAGCGAGTGGAAGCTGACGGAATGGCCCGCCGGAGGCCGTGAGCCAGATGGTTTTGACTTCGGCGTGCGTGCCGACGCGCAGGCACTGGTGGACGGCGTTGTGCTCGCTGTCAATGGGCAGGATGGGCACGTTGCGTTGGCGGGCGGCGGCGGTGAGGATTTCGCCGGCGGCAACCATGCACTCCTTGTTGGCCAGACCGACGGGTTTGCCGGCCAGGATGGCAGCGTGCGTGGCCTCGAGGCCGGCAACGCCTACGATGGCGGAGACCACAAAATCGGCATCGGGGTGCGTGGCGCAGGCGACGGTGCCTTCGGTGCCGTAGACCACTTCGGTGCCCGTAACGCCGGCCTGACGGAGACGCGCGGCCAGTTTTCCGGCCAGTTCTTCAGAGGCCAGCGAAACCAGCTTCGGCCGCCAGCGGACGGTTTGCGCAACGGCTTCGTCGAGGTTGCGCCCGGCAGCCAGCGAGGCCACCTGGTAGCGGTCAGGGAATTGCTCAACGATGGAAAGGGTGCTCTGCCCGATGGAGCCTGTGGAACCGAGAATGGCGAGTCGCTTCAATGGAATGCTTAAATTCCGCTTTAGAACCGCTGGTGCTAGAACCGTTGATGAATGATTTGAGCGTACCACAGCACTGGAGCGGCCAGCAGCAGGGCGTCGATGCGATCGAGGACGCCGCCATGACCGGGTAGCAGGCTGCCTGAATCTTTCACGCCCACCGAACGTTTCAGCGCGGATTCGGCCAGATCGCCCACCTGCGCCGCCAGGTTGACCAACACAGCCAGCACCAGCCAGTACCAGACTTCTTCAGGGTAGGAGAGCTTCGCGGAATTCATCGATTCGAGCCAGCCGGCCAGCGCCAGCAGGCCTCCCGCAGCCAGCACGCTGCCCACCAGTGACCCAATTGCACCCTCCCAGGTCTTGTTCGGGCTGAGCGTGGATGCGAGCTTATGCCGCCCCCAGGCCCTGCCGACATAGAGCGCGGCAATGTCGCCGGCCCAGACCACGCACAGAAGGAAAAGCAGCACGGATGGCCCGTTGCTCTCTTCGCGCAGGGCGGGCAGGGTGGTAAGTGTCAGTCCCACATAAAAAAGGCAGAAAATGGAGGCCGAGGCGTCGGCCATGACCCGCTTAATCGGCGAACGGAAGGTGCAATAGAGAAACAGGCCCATGGCCAGAATGCCGAAGACGACTTCAGTCTGATGGAGCCACTCAAAATGGAACGACTCAAGGCTGTCCGCGAACAGCCGGGCGGTAATAAGCGCCACAATGGCCACCGAGACGACAATGCGCGAAGGTTTGGCTCCGCTGTGCTCGGCAAGGCCCAGGTATTCCCAGCCGGCAAGGGCCGCCACCGCAGCCACAACCAGGGTGATCAGCCAGGAGGGCCCGAGAAACACCAAAACCAAGACCAACGGAATCAGTACGGCAGCAGTGAGAATTCGTTTCATTCCAAGGGTGAGGATACACCGCCGGGCCGGGGCTGGTGGGCCTGTCGGGGCAAATGAAATGCCATTTGGGTAGAAATAGATAGACATTCTACAAGACATTTTCACTTGCAAATAGTTTCATTCTTTGCTATGGTGTCTGTAGCCAGAGAATTGTATGTGAAATGAATTCCAAGGAGCATCAATGAATCAGGGACTGAGCGACCAAGTAAGGGCAATGGCCCAGGCGAAGTACGTGCACCCGGCATTGCGATCAGGTAAGCGGCAATTCTCTATCAGTGTCAGGGACATCCTGGGGGACTTGCAGGCGGAAGGTTTCCCGGGTCGGCATACCCCTCAGATCTGCAGCGCACTTCAAACCTCGAAGTTCCTTCGCGAGAACGGGCTTGAACTTGAAGAAGTAATAGGACCGCCGTCCAGGCAGAGCCCGACGGTAGTGTTCAAGTACCGTTTGTCAGAATCGGGGGTGCGGCGTGGAGTCAGAAACCTGCCCTTGACTGACGAGCGGGTTGAACCCGCAGAGGAAGATCCGTCGGCCAAGGCACTTCGTCTCACCGAGAAACTGCGTGGCCTTTTGAAGGAGGAGTTGTCGGAATACGGCGGCGGGGAAGCGTTTCTACGCTGGGTGCGTTCGGAAGATGAGGATGCCGCATGAGCCGTATTTATTGGGACACCATGCTGTTTATTTATTTGCTCGAGGGCAATCCAACGTTTTTCACACGAGTGCAGCAGCTTCTTGACAGGTCGTACAGGCGGGGTGACAGGCTCTATACCAGTTACCTCGCCCTCGGTGAAGTGCTGGCTGGTGCGGAAAAATCGCAAGGGCCGCAGAAGGCGCTGATTATGCGCCAGACGATCGATGAGATGGGGTTCTCCTATCTTCCTTTCGATGAGGGTGCGGTTGCGCCATTTAGCAGGCTGCGCGCAAAAGAAAAGGTCAAAGTGGCGGACTCGATTCACCTGGCGTGCGCGGCGTCAGCCGGAATCGACCTGTTTCTCACCGGCGATCTCCAATTAACGAAGCTGGATGTTCCCGGTATTCAATTTATCGCTGAATTCAACAATCCGCTCTTTTAGAACTTCCTGGCCTGTTGGCTGTTGCGGTGAGCAGGGAGGTTCGCCAGCGAGCAACCTCACGCGCAAGGGAAAGCAGGCGACTCAGCCGGCGGCGAGGCGGATGCGGTCCACGTCTTCTTCCACTTCGCCGGAGCCGTCACTCAATCCGCCGTAGCGGCGCTCGCGGCGCTGGAAGTCGGCAATAGCTTCAAGCAGATGGATGCCGCGGAAGTCGGGCCACAGGCGCTCGGTCACCAGCAACTCGGTGTAGGCGATCTGCCAGAGCAGGTAATT
>PMWR01000193.1 GCA_003166055.1 Acidobacteriaceae bacterium | reverse complement strand
TTCGACCCAACCAGGAAAACCTAAAGGCCTCAAAGACCAGAAAGAGAGTCGCCGCCATGCAGGTGCTCCGGCATTCGTCCCGCGGAGACGCTTCTCCGTCAAGAATCCTCTCCTATGCGCGCGCTGCCGCCATCGCATGCGCGATGATGCTCGCCTTCTTGCTCTTACCCTCCTCCGCGCAGCCCGCTCCCACCGTCGCCGGCGACTACGCAGGCATGCTCGGCCCTCTGCACGTCAAGCTGCACATCAAGGTCGACCCCGCAGGCGTCATCACCGGAACTCTCGACAGCACTGATCAAGGGGCCATGGGAATCCCCTGTGCCGATTTTCATCTCGACGGCCAAACTCTCGCCTTCACTGTTCCCGCCGTGCACGGCTCATGGAAAGGCGCCGTCACCGCCGACGCCCTCGACGGAACCTGGGACCAGGGCGCTCCGCAGCCGCTCAAGTTCTCGCGCGATACCTTTGTTGCCGCCGCCAAGCCCTCCGCCGTCGACGGCATCTGGCTGGGCTCACTCCAGGCCGGCGCCAAGGCCCTCCGCATCCAGCTTCATGTCAAAAGCGACAGCACCGGCCACGAGTTCTGCACCGCCGACAGCGTCGACCAGAGCGCCATGGGAATCGACTGCGACAAAGTCTTCTTTTCCGGCAGCGACTTCAATTTCGATGTGCCTGCTTTTGCGGGTCACTGGTCAGGCAAGCTCTCCGCCGACGGAAACGCGCTCACCGGAACCTGGGACCAGGGAAAACCGCTCCCGTTGAACTTCACCCGCCAACTCACCGCACTCGAAGCAAAACCCATTCCGCCTCCCACCTACGATCCAGCCATGCCCCCGGTCGCCGCAGCCGACCTGCAAGCCGTTCTCGACAAGGACATCGCCGCGGCGCTCAAGAGCGGCCAGCTCGCTCCCTCCACCGGCGCCGGCGTTTCCATCGGCGTAGTCGAGCATGGCAAGCGCTATATCTTCACCTACGGCGCCGCCAAGCCCGACTCGATCTTCGAAATCGGTTCCATCTCCAAGACCTTCACCTGCCTGATCCTGTCGCAATTAGTCGAACAGGGCAAAGTGAAGTTCGATACGCCCATCCGCGAGCTTCTGCCGCCCGGCACCGTCGCCAAGCCCACTGGAGATGAAATCACTCTCCTTGACATCGCCACTCAGCACTCCGGCCTGCCGCGTATGCCCGACAACTTCAAGCCCGCCGACCCCAGCAACCCCTATGCCGACTACGGCGCCGCCAATCTCTACGCCTTCATCGCCAAACAGGGCGTAGCCAGGCCGGCGAAACCAGGCTTTCTCTACAGCAATCTCGCCATGGGACTCCTCGGCCAGGCGCTCGCCGTCCACTCCGGCCTCTCCTACCCCGCACTCATGAAGGAAGAAATAGCAGATCCCCTCGGCCTCAAAGACACCACCGTCGCACTCAGCGCTGCCCAACAGGCCCGCTTCATGCAGGGCCACGACGCCGACCACAGCCCCGCGCATGCCTGGGATCTCGACGCCCTCGCCGGCGCAGGCGCCATCCGCTCCGACGCTTCCGACATGCTCACCTACATCGAAGCCAACCTGCATCCGGAAAACCTCAAGCACGTAGACGGCAACTCCCCCGCAGCCACTCTCTCCGCCGCTCTCGTCCAGCAGCACGAACTGCGCGCCGACGTCGCTCCCGGAATGCGCATCGCCCTCGCCTGGCTCTATATCGAAGACTCCGGCGACTACTGGCACAACGGCGGCACCGGCGGCTTCAGTTCCTACGCCTTCTTCAACCCCAAAGGCGACTACGCCGCGGTCGTCCTCATCAACACCGCGCCCGGCGCAACCGGGGGCTTCGCCGACCGCATCGGCCAACACATCAGCCAGAGACTGGCGGGCAAACCCGCCATCTCCCTCGGCGACTAACTCGCTTTCTTAACTGCCGCAGTTACCCTCTCGCCCCAGGTTCCGACTCCGGAACCTGGGGTTTTTTCTGCTTCCAAAACCGGCTTCACAGATTCCGTAATGCAACCCCTCCCCATCGTCCTACACTGCGAAGAAATCAAGCATTTTCTACCATCATGCAAGATGTTGGTGCTTTATCTAAGCTAAGTGATTGAAAATAATCGCTATGAATAATTTATTTGACAATCGTATCTGTTTAGCGCTATATTGGTGATGGTCACTTCTGACCATTGGAGGTAATTCATGCGCCGTATTCTCATCGCCAGCCTTCTGCTCTCCCCGCTCGCCACCGTTGCGGCCTTTGCAAGCCAGCCCGCGACCGACGCCAACACCCCAGCCCAGGTCACTCGTATCAGCACCGGAGTGGTCCCACCCAAGGTCATCGGATCCACCGATGGCATCATCCTGCCCAACGAATTCGACTCGGTCCTTCCCAGCCAGGTTGAAGTCGGTGTCAGCCTCAATGTCGACGAGGCCGGCAATGCCCAGAACGTACAGGTCGTCAAGTCCGTCAACCACGACCTCGATGCCCGCGTGGTAGCAGCCGTTCAGAAGCTCCACTTCCGCCCCGCTACCCTTGACAACCAGAACATTCCGGTTGACCTCAACCTCACCGTCGTCGTTCAGCACTAATCCTCAATTTGGCCCAGCAATGAGACTTGCCCCAGCAATAATCTAGTTGGATCCAGCGCCGACCCACCGGAGATGAAACTGCGGGTGCCCCATCCATCGGACGTCTCTGTTTTTGTCCGATGGGTGGGATAGCACAAAGGCCAACCCTCCGCCATCGGGTCCTTCCATCTTCCATCATGTTTCTTGTTAGCACGCATCATCTCAAAGCGGGTACCGTTCCACCTGAATGCAGTGCCGGGCCACCGTCCGGCTCAGTCCCACAGCATCGGCAGGTGTAACGCGCGCCAGCCTGCGTAAAATCGCCAGTTGCGTCCGCAGCAGGTCGCCTTCCGCGCACGCGGCCAGCACGTGCCGCGCCGCCGTCTCCGCCAATCCCATGCTTTCGTCCGCCACCAGCCCGGTCATCGCCGCCGCCACATCGGCCGTGCCGCGCCCCGCTCCCGCCAGCTTTCGCGCCCGCAGCAGTGAAGCTTCAAGCGCATAGACCTGCGCAATAATGTCGGCCAGGTCCGCCATCACCTCCTGCTGGTCCTGCAACGCGGCCATAAACCGCTGGCTGGCCACCCCGGCGCCGAACAGCGCAATCTTCTTCACCGCCGCCAGCACCTCCGCTTCGCGCGCCAGCAACTCACCCGCATCTCCGCCCGCATCGAACGACGGCGGCTGCGTCACCTCATCCATCAATTTCTTGATCGCCCCCAGCAGCGGCAACTGCCCGCTCAACGCGCGCTTCATCAGCCAACCGGTAATAATCATCCGGTTGATTTCGTTCGTCCCCTCGAAGATCCGGTTGATGCGCGCGTCCCGATAGAACCGCTCCGCCGGATACTCCTCCACGTAGCCGTAGCCGCCCATCGTAGCAACCAGCTCATCCGCCACCATGCTCAACATCTCCGATCCGTAGACCTTCAGAATCGAGCACTCAACCGCGTATTCCTCGATCCGCTTCTGAATCTCGCGCGGCGTGCGCGATTGCTCCGGCGTAAGCTGCGCCAGGCTCGCGTCAATCATCCCAACGGTGCGATAAGCCATGCTTTCCGCAGCGTAAAGCCGGGTAGCCGAAGCGGAAATCTTCCGCTGAATCAGCCCAAACTCCGCAATCGGCTTTCCAAAAGCCACGCGCTCCTTCGCATAGCGAATCATGTGCCCCAGCGCATGCCGCGCCCCGCCGATACAGGCAATGCCCAGCTTGAACCGTCCCATGTTCAGCACGTTGAATGCGATATGGTGTCCCTTGCCGGCCTCGCCCAGCAGGTTCGTGACTGGCACATGGCAGTCCTGCAACACCAGCGGGCAAGTCGACGAACCATGAATCCCCAGCTTGTGTTCCTCCGCGCCCACGGTCAGCCCCGGTGTGTCCCGCTCAATCAGAAACGCGGAAAACTTCTCGCCGTCTATCTTCGCGAAGATCGTATACAAACTGGCGATCCCGCAGTTCGTAATCCACATCTTCTCGCCGTTCAGGATGTACTCGCTCCCATCCTCTGAAAGCGTGGCCCGTGTTCGCACATTCATCGCGTCCGACCCGGAGCTGGCCTCCGACAGACCATACGACCCGATCCATTCCGCTGAAGCCAGCTTGGGCAGATAGCGCTGCTTCTGCTCCTCGGTGCCGTACCAGACCAGCGGCAGCGTGGCGATCCCGATGTGCGCGCCGAATGCCGTTGAAAAGCTCGCCAGCACCGAAAGGCGATCGGAAACCAGCGTGGATGTGATCTTGTCCATCCCCATGCCGCCGTACTCCTCGGGAATATCGACGGAGGTGAACCCCAGCCCGGCCGCTTTTTGCAAAATCCCCTTCAACACCCCCGGCTCTTTGGCCTCAATGGCCTCCGCCGCCGGCAAAATCTCCTCGCGGGCAAACTGGATAGCGGTCGCGGCAATCTGCCGCTGTTCCTCGTTCAGGTCTTCGGGAGTGAAGATTTCGGCAGGCGTCCGCGAGTCCAGCAAAAAACTGCCGCCCGCAGCCGCAACGATAGAAGAAGACGTAAGAGTAGACATTTGCGTATCTCCAACTGCGAGAAAACACTACGCCAACAGGCCTGCCAGGAGCAACTTCCCCGGCTGCGCCCGAGAACGCCGGCTTCAGTTAACTCTTCCCCANNCGGCCAAAGGCTCGGATTCGCCCATTCGAGCGAAATTCGTTCATTGGTCCGTTTCCTGGCGGTACCGGGACGTTACCAATGGCGAGAAAGGCGGCTTTAGTCGCACTGATTTGATTCTGGCCACCTGCCGATGAACTTAAGATGCGGTTGCGCGGAAGAGCAGCGCGAGCAAACCTGCGTTCCATTTGATACAGCAAGACGGTCCAGGGAATGGGGACAATGGCAAATAGCACAGTGTGGAAAGGGTCAAGAATGCGCTCCGCGATTCTGCCGTTGGCCCTGATTTTGCTGCACTCTCCACTGCTTGCGTTCTCCCAGGCGGTCGATCAACCCGGTCACCAATTTCCATTGCGAACGATTCAGGAATTTCAAAGGCTGTCCAACTCCGAGGCCGGCAAAGCAATCCCTGTTCAAATTCGAGGCGTGGTGACATATTCCGATCCTGACTGGGGATTGCTGTTTTTCGCCGACTCGACCGGTTCGATCTTCATTGACGTCCACGGATCAAAAAACAGATATCCGCTCGGGACGCTTGCAAGGATAACCGGCATTTCAGCGCCGGGGCCTGGCGCGCCCATTGTGGTGCAGCCGAAGGTAACGGTTCTAGGCCATGGGCTACCTCCCATCCCGGAGCGGAGGAGCGTGGCCGAACTGAACGACCGAGTGGGAGAAAGCCAGTTTGTGGTCACCGAAGGCGTGCTGCGATCGTGCGATACGGGCTGGAACCGCCTCTGCTACCGCATATTCGATGGAGCGGCGATGGCGTGGGTGGTGTTGCCGGAGAAGGACAGTCCCGCTGCGCAGCGCCTTATTGGCTCTACCGTAAAGGTGAGAGGCGTTGCCGGCAGCCACATGGACGCGGCAAACCGGCGGGTGGGCGCGCAGTTGTTTGTCAACAGTCTGGAAGATATTGAAGTCCAGGAACTTGCCGCACCGGTGTTCCCCTCATCGAGGGCCGGACATCCATTGCAAACTGTGCAGCAAATCCACAACCTGGGCAATGCCGAAGCCGCGAAGTCGCACCCGGTGGAACTGCAGGGTGTGGTTACTTACTCAGATCCAGAATGGGGCTTGCTCTTTGTTCGCGATCGAACCGGCTCAATCTATCTCAACGTGCATGGCAACAACAAAGCGTATCCGCCAGGCTCGACAGTGCTCGTGGACGGAGTCACGAGCGCGGGGGACGTGTCGCCAAATGTGGCGCAGCCGGCAATCCAGATTATCGGCCACGGGCCTCTTCCCACCCCGGAGCCAAGAAGTGTCAAAGAGCTTGACGCGGGTGGGTCAGACAGTAGTTGGGTGGTCACAGAAGGCGTGCTGCGCCCTTGCGATAAGACCTGGGCGCGCATCTGTTTCCGCATCTTCGATGGAAAGGACGTGGCATGGATCATCGTGCCCCACCCTGACAACCCAGCGGCGCAACAGCTCATCGGCGCCACAGTCAAGGTGACTGGCGTCGCCGGCAGCCACATGAATGCGGAAAATAAGCGTGTGGGCGCGCAGGTTTTCGCCACCAGTCTGGAAGATATCAAAGTTGAAGACCCTGCCATGCAGGATTCTTTCTCTTCCGCGCCAACGCCGATAGGGAATTTGCGCGCTTCGGAAGCGGACAAGCGCTTCGCTCACCAGATCCACGTCCGCGGCACGGTGACGTGGGAGTCTCCCCGGCAATTCTTCATCCAGGACAATACCGGAGCGCTGAGTATTGAAACCGCGGACGCTGTCGATGTCCATGCGGGAAGTACGGTAGACGTGGTTGGGTTCCCAGGCCATGGAGACCTGTCGGCCCTCCAGTTGTCGGATTCCACGGTGCGGGTGGCCGCGATCCGATCGAGCAAGAACAACGTTGTGCCGCTCGATTTGACCGCTGAGGAAGTGCTCAAGCGCTTCCTGAATGGAAGGCGCGTGCGCCTGAAGGCTCATTTGATCTCGCAGAGTGCAACCGCGACGGAGTACCTGTTCCTGCTCGATGATGGACGACAGCGCTTCAGTGCGAAGTTGCTTCGCAACAACACCGCGCGAGAGGTGGTCGGCCTCGCCAGCGATTCCAATCTCGAGTTGACCGGCGTCGCGGTGATCCGCAGCGCAACGCCGCAATGGCCCGAATCCCTGCAACTCCTCATCGATTCGCCGGCGGACATGGTGGTGCTCGGAGGGAGTAACTGGCTGACGCTCAAGCGTGGGTTGAGCATCCTCGGCGGCATGATTGTCTGCATCCTCGCGCCGCTCATCTGGGTGAAACAGTTGAGGTCAACCGTGCGCAAACAGACCACGACCATCCGCACCAGGCTCGAAAACGAACTGCAATTGGAAACAAAATACCAGCGTCTGTTTGAGCGCAACCTTGCGGCGGTCTTTTGTTGGCGACCCGACGGCGTCATCTTCGATTTCAATCTTGCGTTTGTCAAAATGCTCGGATTTCGAACTCGCGAGGAATTTGCCGGCCACTCGTATTGGGACTTCGAAGTCGATCCCGATCAGCAGGAGCAATTGCGCCTTGCGCTCCGGAACGGCGCCGTGAGCAATCGCGACACAACCCTGCGCCGCGATAATGGCGCTTCCGTACAGCTCTTGATGAATATCACGCCTGTCGATACCCCGGAAGGCATGGTCTATGAGACCACCGCGATCGATGTTACGCAGCTCAGGCACAATCAGACCGAGTTGCAGAAAGCCAAAGATGCGGCCGTTTTCCAGTCGCTCAACGATCCTCTCACCGGCCTCCACAATCGACGATATATCTCCGACACGCTCAATTCCATCTTAGCCAGGGCCAGGAGGGAAAAGTCCATAATCGGCGTCATCTATCTGGATCTGGATGGATTCAAAGCCGTCAACGACAGCCTTGGTCATTCCATCGGCGACTCGCTGCTGGTCGAGGTGGCGAATTGCCTGCGATCGCGGGTCCGCGAATCGGACTTGCTGGCTCGCCTCGGCGGGGATGAGTTCCTGGTGGTCCTTTGCGGACTGCATGGCAAGGAAGAGGCGGCAAAAGTGGCTACCAACCTGCTTGAAACCATCTCCAATCCCCTCTCGGTCGAAGGCCACGACATCACCATAAGCGCCAGCATTGGCATCAGCATCTTTCCCGATAGTGCGGTCGGCGGCGAGGAGCTGATGAGGCAAGCCGACAGCGCTATGTATGCCGCCAAACGGGAGGGGAAGAATCGGGTGATGTACTTTACTCCTGAAATCGGTTCCCTCGTGCATGAGCGGTTGACCCTGGAGAACGAGTTGCGGGGAGCCATCGCACGAAACGAGATATCGGTGCATTACCAGCCCGAGTTTGAAGTGGCCAGTCTCCGCCTGGTCCGATTTGAGGCACTGGCCCGCTGGACCCATCCGACTCTAGGCCAGATCCCGCCCGACAAGTTCATCCCCATTGCCGAAGAGAGCGGATTGATTGTGGCTCTGGGCGCCTACATCATGCAGCTCGCGTGCGCCGAGGCTGTGAAATGGCAGGGCATCCTGCCCCGCCCGGTCCAGGTCGCCGTCAATGTTTCCAGCATTCAGCTCCACCGCAAGGGATTTGTGGAAGAGGTGGGCTTCACTCTCCGGCAAACCGGGCTCAAGCCGGAGCTGCTGCAAATAGAATTCACCGAATCCGTGATGCTGGGTGGCGCGCTGTCCTCAGCCGAGCCAATGAATCGTCTTCGCGCCCTCGGAATCAGCTTGGCCATCGACGATTTCGGCACCGGCTATTCGTGCCTGAGTTATCTGCCCTCGTTGCCATTCGACTCACTCAAGATCGATAGATCCTTTGTTAGAGATCTTCGCAAAAAGCCTGAGAGCGAGTCCATGGTCCGCACGCTTATTTCGCTTGCCAACAATATCGGCATGCGCGTAATCGTCGAGGGCGTTGAAACGCAAGAGCAACTGGAACTCATCCGCATTTACGGAGCGAACGAGGTTCAGGGATTCCTGCTGGGGCGTCCCACCCCAAATCCCGTGGAGATGTTCCTCCGCCCCGAACTGGAATCGCAATACACGCCAGTCTA
>PMWR01000260.1 GCA_003166055.1 Acidobacteriaceae bacterium | reverse complement strand
TCCACCGCCTCCAGCAACTCCTTCTTCGCCAGCTTCTCAAACGGCGTATGCGCCACATGAATTGACCCCGGCCCCAGCAGCAGCGGCTCGCCCCAATTGCTCAGATGCGGAATGTCTGTAGCAAACTTGGCAATCATCGTGGGCAAACCTTCAATCGCTTTCATGCGGATGAAAGGTGAGTCGAGAGTGAACTCCACATCAGCCAGACCTGCCGCAGCTTCGACCAGCGCGGCCCGTACCGGAGCGGAATCCGTCACCGTGCGCACCAGCACCTGTGCCTCGGCCTTGTCGGCAATCACATTGGGCGCGTGCCCGCCGTGAATCTGACCAATATTGAGCGTGCTGGGGCCTATGTCCTCAAGCGACGGCAGCGGCAACGCGAGCACCCGTGCCAGCACTTCAACCAGCTTGTGCACGGCAGAGTCCCCAAGCTCGGGATAGGCTGAGTGAGCCATTTTCCCGGTGCACTTGATCGCCGCGCGCAAAGCGCCCTTAGACGCCAGCGCAAGCCGGTTGTCGGTAGGCTCGCCGTTGATCAGGAAGCGGCTTCCCTTGGGAGCCTTGTTGGCGACAGCAGCGCCCGCCGAGTCGCGTTCCTCGCCGCTCACAAACAGCAAGCCAACTCGAAATCCCTCCCCCCGCAGCGCCTCGGCAGCAGCGACTTGCGCGGCAATGATCCCCTTGGCGTCCGAAACNNCCGCGCCCGTACATGAACTCCGCATCCTCGCTAAACGGGATGTAAGGCGGAACGGTGTCCATGTGCGTGGAAAACACCAGATCGGGCGTCTCATCCGTTCGGCCGCCGTAGACGTTCCAGCGCTCCCCGGCGTTTGCGCTTTCCGGCGGCTGCGGCACGGGCGTCTTCTCCACCGCCCAACCGCGACCGGCGAGAAAGCCGGCGAGAAAATCCCCCAACGCTCCTTCGTTGTAGGTGGTGGACTCGATCTCGCACAACGCGCGCGTAAACCGAACAGGGTCAAGAGGAATGGCCGAAGAAATGTCGTTCATGATGCTGCAAGGATACCGCAGCGGCTGAATCCCGGCCGCCGGTTTATCGAAACCAGGCGAGTGAATCGATTTGCCCCTCTGTGCACTTTGCGGTCCAGTATTCCAAAAACCATCCCCATCCAGATGAAAAACTCGCCGCTTTAGGCGTAGAATGATCAGTGGAATGATGGCCACGATCGCATCCGCTCAGCCACACGAGATTTCGGGAGCCCCGAATTCAGAGATCCCGATTCCGGCGGCCTCAAGGCTGCGGAACGTCGACCTGAAAGGTCCCGCGGGCCGCCTCGAAGCCCTTCTGAATGAAGGCAATCCCGACGCACCGTTTGCCGCGCTGGTCTGCCATCCCCACCCCCTCTTCGGCGGCTCCATGCACAACAAAGTGGTTTACTCCGCGATGAAGACTCTCAACGAGCCTGCATGGGGGCTTGCCTGGCCGGTTCTGCGGTTCAACTTTCGCGGCACGGGCCTCAGCCACGGCACCCACGACGGCAAGGCCGAAACAGGCGACGTGCTGGCCGCGCTGGACTGGCTTGAAAACGAATACAATCGCCCTGTCGTGGCCGTCGGATTCAGCTTCGGCGCGGCAATCACGCTCCGCGCCTGTTGCGGCCGCGGCAGCGCTCGCGAATCCGTCCGTGCCCTCGCCGCGCTGGGCCTGCCTACCCAGGCCGATTGCCAGAAATACCGCTACCCCTGCCTGAGCGAGTGCGAGATTCCCAAGCTCTTTCTCAGTGGCGACCACGACCAGTTTGCGCCCGCCGCCCAACTTGAGCAGGTTGTCGCCCACGCCGCCGAACCCAAACACCTCCTCTTCATTCCCAGCGCCGATCATTTTTTTAGCGGCCTGCTCCAACCGATGCAGCAAGCGCTCGCGGGTTGGCTTAAGGAGCAACTACTGTGACACCGGTCGGCGAACTCGCTCTCGAATCCCTGCATGCAACGGCAACGGGAATCTTTACCGGCGCCATCGATGCCTGCAACATCCCCTCGGCCTTCGANNCGGCGCATTCGCTTTGAGGGCAACACCCTCCATCGCCTGATCCCCGACGGCAGCGGCCCCGCGACCATCAACCTCAACTGCTACAAACGCATCTTCGTCGTCGCCTTGGGCAAGGCCGCCGGACCCATGCTCGACACTCTGCTGGAACGTATGACCCGCCGCAAGGGCCTGCGCGGCATCTGCTGCTCCAACCAGTTGCCCAAGACACGAAACTGGCGCTTTCGCTACTTTGAGGGCGGCCATCCCCTTCCCAACGAGGACTCCTTTGCCGCCGCCCGCGCGGCGCTGGCCCTGGTCAAGAAAGCCAAAAAGGACACGCTGATCTTCTTCCTCATCTCCGGCGGCGGTTCCGCCATGTTCGACCTTCCCCTTGACCCGCAGATCACGCTCGAAGACACCATCGCCTTCCACCAGTTGCTGCTGGCCTCGGGCGCGCCGATCGGCGAAGTCAATACTCTGCGCAAGCACTTCTCCGCCGTCAAAGGCGGGCGCCTGGCGATGGCCGCACCGGAGGCCGCGAAAGTAAGCCTGCTGGTTCCCGACGTGCCCCTGCGGTCGCTCGACGCACTCTCATCCGGCCCCACTTCGCCCGATCACTCCACGGTGGCCGATGTGCGCGAGCTGCTCGCCCGCTATCGGCTCGCTCCAAAGTTGCCGCCTTCCGTCCGCGCCTTTTTCGAGCGCGAAGATCTGCCCGAGTCGCCGGGAAACAAGGTGTGGCGTCCGCCGTTTTTTCCCCGCATGCCCTGGACCGGCGCAGTTCCCCCGCGGCGCGCGACAGCGGCCGCCGCCATGTCGGGAGAGGATGAAGCCTTCCGCGATTCGGTCTTCGAGATTCTGCTCTCAAGCCACGACCTGGTGGAAAATGCCCGCGCCCTTGCCCAAAAGGCCGGCTTCCACGTCGAGGTCGACAACAGTTGCGACGACTGGGATTACGCGGCTGCCGCCCGCTACCTGCTCCAGCGCTTCCACTCCCTCCGCGCCTTCCATCCCCGCCTGTGCCTGATTTCCGTTGGTGAGGTCACGGTGAAGCTCGACCGCACCCCCGGCGCCGGTGGCCGCAACCAGCAATTCGCGATGG
This sequence comes from Acidobacteriaceae bacterium, assembly GCA_003166055.1. The sequence goes on along the minus strand of PMWR01000260.1, from coordinate 5,571 downwards.
ACTGCGCTCTTGAATTGGAGCAGCATCCGGGCGAGCGCCTGACCGTGCTGAGCGCCGGTTCCGATGGCATCGACGGAAACACCAATGCGGCCGGCGCCATCGCCGACCCCACCACCGTCACCCGCGCCCATGCCTTCGGATTTCATCTGAAAGCATCCCTGGCGGCCTTCAACGCCTGTCCCATGTTCACCGCGCTGGGCGATTCGGTCGTCACCGGCCGCACCGGCCAGAATCTCCGCGACCTCCGCCTCCTGATAGCTGAACTCGACTAATCCCCTGTCCTGGAGACAAGAATGGCGGGTGCCCCATCCTTGCGGCTTTTTTCTACCGCATGGGTGGGAATCGACCAAGCCAGTGCGAGCCTCACGCGAGCCGTTTGGCCGCACCGCAGGTGCCGTTTGGCCCCACCCCAGGTGATAACATTGCTCTCACATTAGAAGAGCTTCGGCGAGGATCGCTTCGTGGTTCGAAAAGCAAAACAGAAGGCTGCCGGGAAGACTCCCGATATTCGCACTGTTGCCGCTCTGGCGAAGGTTTCCATCGCCACGGTGTCGCGCACCATCAATGGTTCTCCGGTCGTAAGCGACCGCCTGACCAAGCGTGTCTGGCAGGCCATCGAGCAGTTGAATTACTTCCCCAACACCCATGCGCGCAGCCTGGTCTCGGGCCGCAGCCGCATCCTGGGCATCATTGTCGAGAACATTACCAACCCCTTTTTCCCTGAGCTGATTCAGAGCTTTGAAGAGATCGCCGTGGCGCACGGATACGAGATTCTCGTCAGCTCGTCGAACAGCGACCCGGCCGTGCTCACCACCTGTGTGCGCCGCATGCTTGAGCGCAAGGTCGAAGGCGTGGCCGTGCTCACCTTCGGCCAGGAAGAGCCGGTGCTCGACCAGCTGGTGCATCGCGACATCCCCATGGTGCTTGCCGAGTTCCACCCCGACGACCCAAAAGTGAGCACCATTCTCCTCGACTACACAACCGGCATTCAGGCTGCGGTGAACCACCTGGCGGAGCTCGGCCACAGCAAAATAGCGTTTCTCGCCGGTCCCCGCAAGCTGCACTCGGCCATCACCCGCGAAAACGACTACCGTTCCGCAATGGAAACCGCGGGCCTCGCGACGCAGAACAAGTGGGTCATCGAGTGCGACCACACGCTGAAAGGCGGCGTGGCCGGCTTTGCCAAGCTGCAGGCGCTCGCCTCCCGGCCCACCGCCATCCTCTGCTCCAACGACATGACCGCCATCGGCGTCCTGCGCGCCGCCTACATGGTCGGCATGCGCGTGCCCCAGGACCTGTCGGTCATCGGCCTCGACGACATCGACTTCGCGGAGTTCACCCTGCCGCCGCTGACCACCATCCGGCTCTCGCGAATCGACCTCGCGCGAGCGGCGTTTGAGGCCCTGAGGCAGCAGGCTGAGGACCCCCACAATCCCTCCATGCAGCGTGAATTCCTGGTCTCGACGAGCCTGGTGCTGCGCGGATCGACCGCCCCGCCTTCTTCCAGCTAGCGTCACAAATCTAAAGCTCGCATTACAAATGAGCTGTCATCCTGAGCAAGCGCAGCCAGTCGAAAGCCTGCCCTGAGCGAAGTCGAAGGGGACCTGCGGTTGCACTTTGTTGCCGTTTTGCCGTGGTCAATTCTAGACTGTCCCTTTCCATTCCATTTGGGCTATAGTGTTGCCTTGCCACCGCGGGATTCGATTCCCGGAAAATTGCTCTTCCGCACTGTACCTTGCCTGAGATACACTGCGGTTCCGCGAAGGCAAAGTCGCAGCGGATGCGGTCGCGTACCGGGTTGGTACTTGAAATGCCAGGAGGGTCCGATGAAGATTTCCGACACGATTGGAACGGTGCTGAGAAACAAAGGCGAACTCAAAGTTCTTTCCATCGCGCCTGAACAGACCGTCTACGAAGCCATCGGGAAGATGGCCGAGCACGATATCGGCGCCCTGCTGGTGCTTTCCAACCATCGCGTGGTCGGCATCCTGTCGGAGCGCGACTACTCCCGAAAATGCGCCCTCATGGGCCATGCCTCCAAAGAAACCCTGGTCCACGAAATCATGACCAGCCCGGTGGTCACCGTGACGCCGGAGCACACCGTGGACGAGTGCATGGCCATGATGACCGGAAACCGCATCCGCCACCTTCCGGTGCTCCGCGGCGAGACGGTGCTGGGCGTCATCTCCATCGGCGACCTGGTCAAATGGGTCATCTCCGGCCAGGCCCACACCATCCAGGCCCTCGAAGGCTACATCGCAGGCGCCTATCCGGCGTAGCCCGTCACTCGGAACGTCCGATTCGAGCAGCAGATACCGTGGGTGCCCCATCCTTGCGCTTTTTTCTGGCGCAAGGGTGGGAAGCAACCATGCCCGTGCGAGCCTCCCGCGAGCTTTTAGCCCCACCGCAGGTGGCCGTCCCGGAGGGACAGGATGAGAATAGCCCCGGGTAAGCGAAGCGCAACCCGGGGTGCCCAACCAAGTGAAAGACTCGCGTCCTGGAGGGACGCGGTGAACCTGCCTTGCGCCTTACCGGGGTCCCCAGCGACAGGTCTTCGTCGCTGGGGTGGTCGGGCGCAAGGCCGCAACCATGCCCGTGCGAGCCTCCCGCGAGCTTTCAGCCCCACCGCAGGTGGCTACACCAGCTTCCAGGGCGCCCGATAAGGCCGCGTCAGCAGCGCGCTCGCCTCCGCATCCCCCGCAATCGTCTCCTTCACTGGATCCCACTGCACCTTCCGCCCCACCAGCATCGAGATCAGCCCCAGATGCCCCGGCAGCGTGGAGTGGTGCGCCGTTTCCACCGGAGCAATCGTCGGCTTGCGCGACTTCACGCAGTCCAGAAAATTCCGCTGGTGCCCATGCGATTCATAGAGCTTGATCCTGCGCAGTCCCTCGGGCAACGAATCGCCCTTAAGCCATTCGGGATTCGACGCATCAATCCCGCTCCGGTCCACCCACACCCATCCTTCGCTCCCAATCCACTTGGTTCCCATCGCGAATTCCGGATGGCCGCCGGCAATGGTCATCGAAACGTCGTTCGGGTAACCCGTCACTTCCTTGCGATACCTGCATTCCACCACATACGCGGTTGCCGCGTTCCACACCGCATTCGCCGCCGGAAACTCGCCGTGCCCCTCCACCTCGGACGGCCCGGTCGTATCGAATCCCAGCCCCCAGTGCGCAATATCACCGTGGTGCCCGATCCAATCCAGCAGTTGCCCGCCGCCTGTGTTGTAATTCCACCGCCAATTCTGATAAACGCGCGCATCGATATACGGCTCCAACTTCGACGGGCCCAGCCACATATCGAAGTCCAGCTCCGGCGGCGGCTGGGTCACTGCCAGGTCCCACGCCGCGGTCCCAGGCACAATCTGCGCCGGGTTGTCGATCTTTTGCGGCAACGAAGCCAGTCTTTGCATGAGCGCGGGAACCGTATTCGGGAAGTCGTGCGGCGCGCCCGGCAGGCCTACCTCGACGTGTGTAACGGTACCGATCAGGCCATTGCGCACAATCTCCGCCGCCTTGTGAAACGTGGGCAGNNTGCTGCTCGGCCACGGTGCGCGCCAGCGGCTTCTCGCCATAGATGTCCTTCTTCCGCCGCGCGGTTTCCGTGGCCACAATGGCATGCCAATGATCGGGAATCGCGATCATGATGGCGTCGATATCGTCGCGCGCAATCATCTCGCGATAGTCGTGATACGCCTTGCAATCCTTGTTGCCGTATTTGTTGTTGACCGTGTCCACCGCGGCCTGCAGGTGACCGCTGTGCAAATCGCAGGCCGCCACCACCTGGCAATCATCCTCCGCCAGGAATGCCTTGGTGTTCCCCGGCCCCATCATCCCCCATCCAATCACCCCGATGGTGATCCGGTTCGAAGGCGAAGGACGCCCCCAACCCCATGCGGCCTTGGGCAGAATGGCCGCCGCTCCGCCAACCTTGAGAAAATCGCGGCGCGTCAATGAGGAACGCGAACTTGCATCGAACCAGGGGCTTTTCATAGTCATCTCCAGACTCTAAGGCGGGCAGCGCACAACGCGCCTGAATCCCCGCTCCACGAACCGTACGAATTGTCGCACAGCCAGCCGCCGAATTCGGATTTCAAAATGCTGACCAGCTTAGCAACGACCGGACGCTGCGACACTATTCATTTAGCCCAGCCCAGAAGGCCTGCAAGCCAAGGGAGGATGAATGAGCTCCCGACGACACCTGGAACTGAGATGGAAACTGTTTTAAGCCATAATCTCTGCTTCTCAATGCTACGCTTACCACCCCAAAGACCGACGCCGCCTGTCGGGGCCACTCTCAGAGCGACGAGAACCGAAAGTCCGACCAAGAAAAAGACCCGGAACCGCACGCCAGGATAATGGTGAACCATTTGTGAAGGCTTGGGTTCGTACCCAGATTCGATTGAAAGTATGAGTTGGACCGCCCTTGTTTCATTTGAGGAATTTACCCCACTTTTTGCCATTTCGTAGGCTTCCTGACGGATAAGACTTGGGGCATTTTCGGGTTTAGAGATTACGGCCAATGCAAATAGACAGAGCATGCACCAGGCAAATGCCAAAAATGAAAAGAACGATGCGTTTGCGAGCCACCACTGCAACCAAGGTTTGGGCTGAATGTCTGATAGCCAATTCTGAAGTTTTCCGAGGAGTTCCTGCTCAAACGCGTTATCGTCGGAGGAGACCTCAACCACCAGTTCCTGGCTACCCCAAGACTTTAAGACAACCTCCAGCCGATTCCCCCCTACTTGGGCCTTCAACGCAAACCCACGCGGTACCTCCTCGTGCATCCTTGGCAGCGTAGCCAATTCTTTGAATGTCTCACCAAAGGCTGTTCTTCCGCCGCTGAGGTAGACAGTAACCATCCTTGACTCCACGGGGAACGGATGACGTTTCACAACAGCCTCCTCAAGCTCATTCGGCTTCTGATAGTACTATCCGCCCTCTCCCCCCAATATTCTCTCTCCCTTGCGATAGCAAGCTTTATTGATTCTTCCCGCCTGATCTTCATGCTTTCAATACACGATGCGACCACTTCATCTAATTCACTTAGGTTTCCGTTTTCAAGAAACCATGGACCTCGCTCGCTTAACCGGGTTGGGTACGAAACAGAAGCCATTGGAATAAGATCCTCCTTGCCGCAGATTCATCATCGGACTCAAAAGCAAACGATTTAATACCTACATCTTACCCCTACCCGGAAATCCAGGAATTGTCGGTGCCCCAGGTCCTTTGCACTTGGGAACCTGGGAAAGCATGCATTCAAGGTCGCGCATCAGAGGGAGCCGGGGATTTCAACCACCGGAAACTGACCCAAAAAACCTGAAATCTCGTGCGCGCGGCACAAACGGCGTGAAATCCCCCCCGCAGCCGCCCAGCCGCCGCCGAAAACCTGACCCTCCCGCTCCTGCCGCCTGAATAGAACCGTCCGCCGGGTTCCCCTGCCCTGGAGGGGCACGCTGAAAATAGCCTCGGGTGAAACCCGTGGAAGCCATACCCAAAATTGCCCTACCGTCCTGTTGGGACGGCCTGAATCATCCCCAAGCATGCAACGGGTCGCATTCTCATT